>JAFVTK010000015.1 GCA_017503265.1 Clostridia bacterium
TATTCTAATGCTAAATTTCCGTACTTACCATAAACGTGTTTAACTGGTTTAACAATCTTTTGATATTCTATTATTTCCTCAACCGTTAAACCTTCATTTGCATTGACTTTCTTCATCAATTCTTTTTTGTTCATAGTTAATCTCCATTTTTGTATTAACACGAACAATACCAAATTCGCACATCTAAAGTCAAGCGTTTTTCAAAAAAAGTTTTTTAAATTTTTTACAGTCTCAAAAAGTGGGTTTCACACTTGTTTTTTCTCAAAAGTGCGCCCTGTTGCACTTTTCTTATCCTGCTACCTAAAACCTTTATTTGGCTTCCGTTTTGCTTCATAGTTTGCTCGCCTTGAAAACCGCAAGTTCAATCTCTTTTCGGTTTTCCAAAATCTTGGTTAGACTTTTACAATTTTTATAATCGCTATAATCTAATCCAACGTCGATAGGAGTCCAATCGGTGATACCATTTAAAAGGTGTTTGTTGCTTTGATAAAGGTCGTTTACGATATGCGGATGCGCTTTCATAAACTCATCGAAAGTTAGTACATATTCGTCCTTTTCAACCTGTTTATCAATCTCTTCGTTGGTTACCTTTACACGCTCAGTTTCGCCACCTTTCTTACCGCTTTTAGCTCGCAGTTTAGATAACTCTAACTTGAGTTTAGCAAAATCAAAATAACTATCAACGGGTGGTTTTAATTTTGTCGGTTGCTTGCCATCAAACATATATGAGCAAAGTGCTTTTAAGTATTGTCCAGAGTCAACGTCATTCATAAGTTTGATGGCTTTGTAATACACGTCTAAGAACGCAAAGTGAAGCATCTTTTGATTGTATTTCTTGGGAACTTTACCTTGCGCTTCAATGCGCTTAACTTCAGTTAGTTCAGACAAAATACAAGCTTGATAATAATCCTCTTGTGGCGACTTAGGTGGCGACATCGGTATATCGTCAAAGATAAAGGCACAAACGGCTTTAATGAACCGTCCTATCTCTTCGTCTTTAGCGTTTTTGATTACGTTCCAATACATATCGTAGAACGTAAATCGGGTTAATTTTTTCTCCATGTTAATCTCCTTTTTTATTTATTTGCAGAATGTTTATAGGCTCATCTGCATTGCCTTTTTAGTAGCACATAAGCACCATCTCCTTAAAGTTTTTTATTTAATTTATAGGTACAAAAAAGTCGCTGATATAACTATCACCGACCTATAAGGATAAAAAAATCCGCACGAATCAAAACACGCTAAAAGCGCTTCTACTCCGTACGGATTTAATATCCAAATATGAAGTTGTAAGTGTGTGGCGCTTAAAAAATCGCACCACAAAATCGACCTATCGCCAAATCCTATCTTAAACGTTGGCGTGCCTACTTGAAAAGTCGGTCAGTCTTTCCAAGCCTTTCACTTAATAATAGCGAAAGGACGGCATATCGTCGCAAAAAATCTTACGACAACAACCCTTAAACAGCCGTTTTGTTTCCCTTTATATAACGACCTCGGGCAATCGGGAGAACATCTCCCATAAACTTAAAAATATACGCTTAACGTGTTTACTATATTCGCAAACTAAAGTTTGCTTTTTCATTATTAAGGCGAAGAAACCCTTAACTATATATCCACAAAAAACAATAATCTAAACACATGTTCGCGTTCGTGTTTGTATTTTATCATATAGAAATACAAAAGTCAATAGGAAATTTATATGTTTTTGCACACCTACCTACTTTCGACAACTTTTTTATTTTTCGTCCTTCCTTTTAGTAAATACGACTTATATACAAGAAATACAAATAATATTTCCACTACGCCAAGTATTTCGACAATTAACCTACAAAAAACAAAAGACTGATAGTGTACTTATTATGAATATACCAAAACACACCCCATATTAAAGAACAAGGAAAGAAAAAATAAAAATAAGGTTCAATATAAACTATTTTAGAATTACTGCCTACAACAAAGAAGAAGATTACTCAATTATTATAGACTCTTACGGAGCGTTTAACGAACTATGGCAATTTAGTTCCTTTCTCGTAGATAAAGGTTTTTCAATAATCGCTGTTGGTAACGAACAATACTTTAGCGACGGAAACATACCAAAAGTTGAAAAGCAAACAAATAAAATGATACTGCGAGCCGAATCGCAAGGACGACCTATCAAAGACGGCAAACAAATATCCGTCGGTGATAAAAGTTATACAATTGCATAAAAAGATTAAGGCCAAGACTATTTTTAACAATCTTGGCTTTATTTTTACGTTATCAAACACCGCTGTAGGCAGAGAAGCCACCGTCAACGGGAATTATAGTTCCCGTTACAAACCCACTTGCGTTATCGTCCGCTAGCCACATTAAAGTTCCTAATAGGTCGGATATTTCACCAAACTTTTTCATAGGCGTTGCTGATAGTATCTTATTCGTTCTTGCAGTAGGCGTGCCGTCTTCGTTAAAGAGTAAACTTCTATTTTGATTTGTTACAAAAAATCCCGGTGCGATTGCATTACACCTTATGTTGCAAGGCGCAAAGTGCACAGCAAGCCACTCAGTAAAGTTTGATATTCCCGCTTTCGCTGCGCTATACGCAGGGATTTTTGTAAGTGGACGATATGCGTTCATTGACGAAATGTTTATGATGTTTCCACCCGTTTTTATCATATCCGTTGCAAACACTTGGGTTACTAAAAATGCGCTTGTGATATTTAAGTCAAACACAAACTTTAAGCCACTTTCTTCAAGTGCAAAAAAGTCCTTTACGCCATCTAGGTCGGGTGTCATTGTTTCGTTATCACAAGTTGCTTTGGGATTGTTTCCGCCTGCGCCGTTGATTAAAAAGTTTACTTTGCCAAACTTTTCGTTTATTTCTTTCTTTGCGTCAATAATACTTTGCTTATCTAAACAGTTACATTTTACCGCCAAAGCATTTTCGCCTATTTCATCTGCAAATACTTTTGCTGCATCATAGTTTATATCAAGAAGAGCAACCTTTGCTCCGTGTTTTGCTAATTCTTTTGCAAATGCACTACAAATTATTCCACCTGCACCTGTTATCGCTATAACTTTGTTACTTAACATATTATCTACTCTCCTTTATTCTGTCTAAACTGTCCCAAACCCCAAGCATATACATTATACCTAACGCTCTATCGTAAAGTCCGTATCCTGGTCTTACTGTGCCC
Organism: Clostridia bacterium; assembly: GCA_017503265.1. Taxonomy (GTDB): domain Bacteria; phylum Bacillota; class Clostridia; order Christensenellales; family Borkfalkiaceae; genus UBA1259. Next base: position 3,174 of record JAFVTK010000015.1, read on the forward strand.
GGCTTTTCATCCCAAAGATGTCTACCGTGGTCGGGGCGAATATATCCGTCAAAACCGCAATCGTGGTATGCTCTCAATATTTCTATTATTCCCGTGTCGCCGTCTGAATCTCTGTGGCTTGCTTCACTAAAGTCGCCATTTTCAAAGTGTTTTACGTTTCTTATATGAGCAAACGCTATTCTATCACAATGCTTTCTTACGATTTTAGCAACGTTGTTGTTGGGGTTGGCGTTTAATGAGCCAGAACAAAGCGTTAAGCAATTGTATGGATTATCTACCATCTTTAAAAATCTATCGATACTAGGTTCATCGACCAAAAGTCTTGGTAAGCCGAAAATATCCCACGGTGGATCGTCCATATGGATTGCCATCTTTATATCGCATTCTTCACAAGTAGGCATAATTGCTTCAAGAAAATACTTTAAGTTTGCCCAAAGTTTTTCTTTTGTTACGCCTTCATAAGCCTTAAACAATTCGTCAAGTTTTGCCATTCTTTCAGGCTCCCAACCAGGGAAAGACATATTGTACTTTTCAGTAAAGTCAAGAATATACTTCGCCATTGCATTGTAATCATCTTGTATCATATTCTTTTCATAAAAGAGTGCGGTTGAGCCATCACCTACTTCGTGGAAAAGATTACTTCTTGTCCAGTCAAAGATAGGCATAAAATTATAGCAAATTACTTTAACTCCATACTTTGAAAGATTACGGATACAAGTTTTATAATTTTCTATGTATTTATCCCTTGTTGGTAAACCTATTTTAATATCGTCGTGAACGTTAACCGATTCCACAACGTCTATGTTAAAACCGTATTTATCGCATTGGTCTTTTACATTTTTGATTTCTTCTTCCGTCCAAATCTCGCCTGGCATCTTATCGTGAAGCGCCCAAACAATACCAGTTACGCCTGGTATTTGCTTTATATCTGATAATTTGATACGGTCGTTTCCTTCCCCGTACCACCTAAAAGTCATTTGCATATATTTTCTCCTTTTAAAATAATATTTAATCGTTCGTTAAGGTTTACTTAATTTGAACGGTTTGCCCTGCTTTAATAATAAACTGATTGCCAAAATAATTTATATACACGTCAACTGCCGTAGGATTATAAACATAATTACAGTCTACCGACCACTCTAAATTATCGTAAGCGTTAACGTAATCGTATATTTCACCGTTAGTAGCATACCAAACGTCGTCTTTTCCGCTAATATATTTTGCAAAATTTTCAATAACTTCCCAGTCGTTTTTATCGTTAAATTCGTAACTATGCCCCCAAACGTAAAAAACTTTTGGGCGATAAGACCAAAAATACGACGGCCTTTTATAATTAACAAAGTTTTCGGCAAGTTCCATAAGTTTTTGGTTATCGTGATGACATGTAGGGTGCCATTCAAGCCAGTCTTCCGGCAAATCAAAAGCGTTAGTTTGTGCAACCGTTCTTGCATAATTTATTCCGCAGTTTTTGAGTATGCTTTTAACCGCGTCGTTATAATGCCCGTTTGCATACGCCATACCTTTAACGATACTGCCAAACGTTTGTTCTAATTCTTTCCTATTTAATAAAACGTCGTTAGTTGCAACTGCACAATCTACGTTAGATATCGACAAATGGTTATGCCCGTGAACGGCAACTTCTGCGCAGGGATTTCCGTATAAATTAACGGCTTCTTCTTTAGCCAAAATTCTACCTTTCCCAAATAAGCCTGTGCAAATGTTAAACGTTCCCTTTAAGCCGTGCTTATTAAAAATTTCTATAAGTTTCTTATCGTATATAACGCCGTCGTCATAAGAAAACGTTAGTGCTTTTTCCTTAAAGAAAGGGAAACGTAAAAACGCTCTATTTTTCATAAAATCACCTGCCTTTTTTCAAAAACACAAAACTCAAATTAGTAATCTAGCAAGACTGTGCCGTCTTCTTTATACGTAACGGCGTCTTTTTCTATATTAAGCGAGTTTACAAATGAAATATATTCGTCAACCGATTTAAATATCGGCGTATATTTTGAAATTATATCTTTTGCTTTTTCCGCACCGTTTTTAAGTAATTCAACCAAAATAGCAAACTGGTATTGTGCACCAAAAACGCAGCATTCGTATGGGTCTATTACTTTTAAGTCATTGCCGTGAAAAGTTCCCGTGCATCCACCTACGTATGAGATAATTGTCGGAACTAACGTGCTAACGTCACCAAAATCCGAAGAAGATGCTCTACGATTTTTTTGAATAAAATAACCTTCTTTTCCAACTAGGTTATCTAAAACTTGACTTGCTAAAGTATTAAAATTTGCATCGCCGTTTACCGGCTGCGAACCTGCTCTATCTATAATTTTTACTTGCGCCCCCATCGCTGCGCCACAAGCACAAAGCGCACGGTTTATTTTCTTGTTTTCTCGCTTTAAGGCATTAGGCGTCGCAGCACGAACGTAACTCTCTATTACGACTTCATCCGGAACCGCGTTAACAGCATCTCCACCTTTCGTTATTATCGAATGAAAACGCACCAAATCACTCTCTTGAAACGTTTCCCTTAGTGAATTGCACGCTAAAAGCATAAGATTTGCTGCGTTAAGAGCGTTTATTCCCTTATGTGGGTGAGCCCCTGCGTGCGCTGATTTTCCACGAACAATTACTTGCTTTCTAATTACACCCGTATGACCTATGCTTAAGTATATCTTCTTGTTTTCGTAATCGGATAATCCTTCTGCCTTTGCGTCTTTACTGATATTACAAGCGTGAATCATAAAAGAAATATCAACGTCGTCAAAATATCTTCTAGAAATAAATTCAGTTTTACCAGACGTGTATTTTATTATTCCTTTTTTTATTAATTCATTTCTGTAACCGAGTTCTATTCCTTCTTCGGCCGGAACTACGCACAATTTAATTTTACCGCAAAGTTCGTTAAGTGCACCTTCTTCTTTCAATGCTGCAGCGAGCCCAAGCATTGCTGCGCATTGAATATGATGCCCACAAGTGTGAACTGCACCCGTCTCTTTATCACATTCGGGGTGTGAACGGTTAATTAAAGAATCTAATTCCGACATAACTAAAACGGTAGGGCCTTCTCTTTTCGTGTCAATTACCGTGTAAAACCCCGTGATATTTTCCGCCTTTACGATATTTTTATAGCCTAACTTTTCAAACTGCTCTAACATATAGGCGTTCGTTTTAAATTCTTTATAACCAGGCTCTGGATTTTCCCAAAGATACCTTTCCGCTTTTAAGATAAGTTCTTTATATTTTTCAACCAAACTGTAATATTTTTGCATATTTTTAACGCTCCAAATTCGTCAATCTTTTTCGTTGCCTATGCTAAACGCCTATAACTTCATAAGAAACTTCTTTAGGCGCATTGACCTTCGTATAAATTTTGCCGTTTACTTTTTCGTGTAAAATTTCAACAACGCCGTACGGGGTAGGAAACTTGCCTTTAACAAAATTTAACTTTCCCAAATACGGCTTTATTATAATTTTTTTACAACCTTTTTCCACAACCTTTACGCCGAGAATGTATTCGGTTAAAAACTGCACCGGTCCGCAAGCCCAACCGTGACAAAGACTGTGCCTAAACCCTTGATAACAATACGCCCCGAAATCACCGTGTAAATCTTTCAAACCTTCAGGCGTAGGCTCATCAATTCGCCCGCTCCCTTTTAACCATTCAACGTCAAAATCTTCCCAAAAAGTAGTTGCTCCACGCATAAGCATTGCGCCGTAATATTCTTTCATAATATTTAGCGCATCGTCTTTTTTTCCACTTTCAAAAAGCGCGCGGAGTATAAAATAACTCATAAAAGTGGATAATCCTTTCGCACCACCATTGGCAAGTTTTTGTGCCGTTTCTTCTTTAGAAATCATATCCGCAAGAAGTCCAAAAGCAACTAATTGTTTCTTATTAACTTGCCCGTGAGTTTTTTTAAGTTTTTTAACGATTGAATAACAAATATCGTTATTTTCACCAAGTTGTTTTAAAAGCTTGGCAAAATTATTCAATATAAAAACGTAAAGAAATCTTACGCCGTCTTTAGTTTCTAAAAGACCTTTGGTCGGCCAGTCGATAAAATAACTTATCGGACTTCTTACACCGCAGTTTTCGTAAATAATATCGCCGTCTTCGGTAACCGATTTATCTAATTGATTAAGCACGCCGTAAGCATACGGTAAAAACTCTCTTATAAATTTGTCGTTGCCAACTTTTACGTAATAATCGAATAGCACTTGCAACAACCACACCGAATAGGTAGCAATGTTGTTTATCCAACACGGTAACGGATATTGTTTTATGGCACGAATCAAGGTATTTTCTACACATTTATTCTCGCCGAACATACAAGTTATCGCCAAAACTTCAGGTTGCATATCCCCCACCCACACTAACCTATCACGCTTAACGCCGTCCCAAAGATTAGTTTGCATATTTAAGTGAACGGTATATCTTGCCACCCTGTAAATATCGTTAATTTGCTCATCGTCGCATTCAAATTCGCCTTTATATTCAATATCAAGGTAATTTGAAACGGCAAATACTTTTTTTATCTTAATTTCTTTTCCTTCAGTAAGGCAATCAATTCTAACGAATCTAAACCCCGTATCGCCAAATCGAACGTCAGAAAGCATTGAAACGGGAATATTAAAATCTCTCGGACTATGGTCATTTCCAGCGTATCTATCACCTAATTCGGCGCACGCTTCGCCAACTGATTCGCCAAAGCGTATCCTTGCGTAAACGGGGGTATCATCTCCGTCGGTAAAATGCGCCATAAGTCTTATTCCACCGCATAATTCTCTACCAAAGTCTAAAAGTATATACCCACCGCAAGCGCAAATTTTCGTATCGTTGGGGAATATTTGCAAACAATCATCATTTTCTAACAAAACTTCTGTATTTTTACATTTTTCACTAGAAACTATTCGCTTGGGTAGCAAATATTCAATAGTTCTTTCTTCTTTCATTTTTTACTATACTCCTACTCGATAAATATCTATCCCGCTTAAAATACCACTTTCTTCAGCATATCCTTCCATTTCGTTTGCGTAAGAGTTTATAACTTCTAATTCTACTTTTGGATTTTTATTTCGCACTTCAAAAGAAAATTCGTACGGCGCTTTTATCTTTTTATCCACCTTTTTTCCGTCAACGTAAAGTGTTACCACGTCTCTCGCTCTAGAAATTAAAAGAACATAATTTCCGCAAGATAATTCAGGCAAACTTAAGATATATTTGACCTTCCCTGAATAAAATATCTGCCCTTGTTCTGCCCAAGAATTGTTTAAGGCAAGTTCTTTTGTTCGTTTAGAAAGCGTAATTTTCGCTTTTTCGGGAATAAATAGAGTCATATTATATTCACTTAAAGACTTTTCGTAAAAACTTTTATCGGTTTTAACTTCAACGTTAAAATCGCCTTTAAGCAAAATTCTATCATAATAATTAAACAAGTTTTCCGTTTGGATAGAAATTAAATGTTCGTCAACAAAAAGTTCAGTCAAATCAAATTCATAATAGTTATCATCAAAAATTTTACTTCTTTTTGAATTAAGTTGCTTTCCGTTATGTAAAACTACCAAATGGTTGTTTGATTTTTTGGGAATGAAAAGTTTCGCCTTGCCAACGCCGTCTAAAACGTTAAATGAAAAATTAAGAACTTTTGCTTGTGTTTTCGCAAAAACTTCTCCGTTACTTTCAAATCTCTCTAACAAAATTGCGTTTTCATTAGAAAATTCAACGTCAACCTTGCCGTTTATCGAACAAATTTTTTCTAACCTATTATTGACTTCTATTAAGTTGGTATAATTCTTTGAAATATATTTTATATCACCCGGATATAAAACAGTTTCAATATTATTGCCGTAAGCGCAAATTTTACCATTAATAGGGACAGTTTGCTCAATATTCGATATGAACGCAAATTCTTCGCCGTCAATAATTCTACGATTGAAATGCGGAGTTCCTTCACCAACCCAACTCACGTCGCAAGCGATTATATCGTCAATTCTATCAAAAGTTTCAGGCGTAATCAACTCAACGCCTTTTGCTTTTAATTTTTCAATACTATCTTTGTCTAATTGCCAACCCGCAACAACCGCTACCTTAAAGTCAAACTCGCCCGAGCAAATTCTATCCAAATCGCAAATTACAAAACCTTGCGGTTTTCTGTTTAATTTTTCAAAACACTCAAAGTATTTTTCTCCGTCAAAACTATTTCTCCATAATCTTTCGGTCGGGTCAACTAACGCTATCGGATATATTTTTTTGCCCTTGTCAAGCATAGCGCAATTTTCGGCAATCTCATCATTAAGTTGCCTATTAGAATAGCAAAGTAAACTGTGCTCTGAAAAAACCGGTGGCGCAAAATATTTCGTTTCCCCGATAAATCTGTAATGATATGCGTGCGGAACGACGAAAGTTACCCCTTGCATAATTTGAAAAGCGGCAATTTGTTTTAAGGTTTCGGGCGAAACGCCGTAGTTTGTTGCGGCAAACATTTCACTCATTGCGCCTTTTTTGTTCAAAATATATGCAGACGAGCCTGCCTGTTTTGCACGAGTATCGTATTTTACGAGAGCATAATCGGTCATTTTTTCTTGAACTTCTTTTTCGCCCCAAACGTATTTTGGCGTGTACATACTCTCTAATCTCATATGTTTTCCGCCGTCTATCGCATAGAGTTCTTGGTCTGTACCCGGATAATCGAAATTATTATGAACGTCTGAAAACCGCCCTTCTGTAAACGCTGAACTTCTTGGAACGTCAACTTGTAAAAATGGCGAAGTATCGCCCGTATGCCCCGTGTATTCAAGCCCGTTGGCTTTAAGCCATTCATAATTATTCTTAAACCATCTTTGATATAATCTCCCTGCAAACTCCCAGTAATCA
>JAFVTK010000115.1 GCA_017503265.1 Clostridia bacterium
AAACGAAATGTTTGAGAACTATCCTGACGTTGTCAGTGTGGAAGATTTAATGCAAATGCTCCAAATCGGACAAGTACTTGCATATAAATTGGTAAAACGAGGAGAAATAAAATCAAGAAAAGTTGGTAGAGAATACAAAATCCCAAAGATTAACGTAATCTCATATCTTCTTAATGGTACGGAGGTGAAATCGTGAACGTAAGCATTCACGCAAAAAAAGGATTTTTATACGGCGTTATAACTTATTACGACGAAGCAAACGTAAAAAGGCATAAATGGATAAGCACGGGCTTAAAAGAACGTGGAAATAAAAAAGAAGCCAAAAGAATTGCCGAAGAAAAAGCTGAAGAGTTTGAAAAAGAACTTATTGCTTCCCGTAATAAAATTTCTCGTCGTGCAAACGTGAGTGAAGCTGATAAGTCGGATGCAGTAATGCTTTTTACTGATTACTGCGATAGATACGTTGAAGAAAGAAAGCCAAAACTTTCTGCTTCGGTGTATTACGGCTACAAACGCTATATTCCACTCTTTAAAAAATTCTTTGATAAGCGCAAGCTACGTTTAATCGACGTTACCGAAAAGGAATTAAACGAGTTTTACGATAGCGAAAGAAAACGTGGCGTGAAAGAAATTAGTCTAAAACATTATAACTGTGTTCTTCGTCCCGCACTTCGCAAAGCGTATCAAGCAAAGTTGATTCCCGACAATCCGTTTGACTTTTTAGAGCCGATACATAAAGAAAAATCGCCAATGTCTTATTACGACAAAGGCGAAATGAAAAAACTGTTTGAAGTTATAAAAGGTCATCCGTTAGAAGTTCCTTTAACACTTGCCGCCTATTACGGTTTCCGTAGAAGCGAAGTGTTGGGTATTAGGTGGAGCGCAGTCGATTTTGAGCATAAACTCATAACGATTAATCACAAGGTGCTCGTTGTTGAAAAGAAAGTCATTTTAAGCGACGAATTAAAGACTAAAACGAGCCATAGAACGCTTCCACTGATTGCGCCCGTAGAAGAACTGCTTCTTCGCCATAAGGCTAAAATAGAGGAAAATAAAGCCTTCTACGGCAACGTTTACGACAAGAGATATTTAGATTACGTTTGCGTGGTAGAAGATGGTAAAATCGTTTACCCAGACCATTTAACGAAGAAGTTTGCAGACTTGATTAAGGAAAACGGTTTAAGACATATTAGATTTCACGATTTAAGGCACAGTTGTGCAAGTAATATGCTTGCAAGTGGCGTACCATTAAAAGAAATTCAAGAGTGGCTTGGTCACTCGGATTTCTCGACAACGGCAAACGTGTATTCACACCTTGATTTCAGTTTTAAGATAAAAGCGGCAAATACAATTTTGTCTGCCTATTCTGATGAAGAACCTGCAATCAAGAAAGAAAGCGAACTTTCTCTTTTAGAAAAAGCAAGTCAAGAAATGAAAGCACTCGGTTTTACTTCTATCGAAGAATATCTCGCTTATAAAGCAAAATAAAACTGAATAATATATAGATAGACGGTATCGGAAAATGATGCCGTCTTTTCTATTGCTAAAAATAAATAAAAATATTTCAAAGTAAAAAATGATAGTAAAATTCTTCGGTTTTAACACGGAAAATGCACGTTGGGTTAGAACAGGGGTTAGAACAAGCCGTTTTTGGCGTTTTGCACTTTTAGTATTAATACTATAAAAAAAGATACATTTTGTTCTAACCCACGAGGTTAGAACAGCGAAATTAAGATAGGTATAATTCTAAAAATGGGTAAAAAATAGCCCAAAACATACCGTTTTGGGCAAAAAAATGGCGCACCCTAAGAGGCTCGAACTCCTAACCTTTGGTTCCGTAGACCAACGCTCTATCCAATTGAGCTAAGGGTGCACAACCCCGAAATCGGGGGGATTATTAAATTTTAACCTTTGGTTCCGTAGACCGACGCTCTATCCAATTGAGCTAATGGTGCAAACTAACAACCTTTATTAAGTTGTTAGATATAGTTAAGTTTTTAAGTAGCCGTCCTTAAACAGCCTACATATTATAAAATAAATTTTTTGCTTTGTCAAACAAAAAACATAGATTTATTTTAATATTGCTTTAATTCTTCTTACGCCGCTTGATGAACTTTCTTCTTTCTTGATTACGAAAGTGCCGAGTTCTGCTGTGTTTTTAACGTGCGGGCCGCCGCAAATTTGTTTGTCAACCCCGTCAATCGTATATACCGAAACGATTTGGTCGTCGCTTTCCGCGTTAAATACGCCGTACGCGCCGTTTGCAACTGCGTCGCAATATTTTTCTTCCGTTTTTACAACGTCTATCTTTTTCGCGATAACGTCGTTTACAAAGTTTTCAAGTTCTTTCAATTCTTCTTCGGTCATCTTGTGGTCGCAGTTAAAGTCAAAACGCAATCTTTCAGCCGTGATATTCGAGCCTTTTTGTTCGGTTTGCGTACCAAACATTTTTCTTAGTCCCGCAAGCATAACGTGCGTTGCCGTGTGATATTTTATCGTTTGCTCGCTCTGTTCAGTAAGTCCGCCCTTTGCTGCCTGCGCTTGCGCTTTTGAAAGTTCTTGGTGCGCCTTAAACGCCTCGTTAAACCCTTCTTCGTCAACGGTAAGTCCGCGCTCTGCCGCAAGTTCAACCGTAAGTTCTAACGGATAACCGAAAGTGTCGTAAAGCCTAAACGCTTGCTTGCCTGAAATTTGCGTTTCGGGAATATACGCCGCGTCTTTTTCTTTCATAAACGCGTTCTTTCTTTCCATACCCGTAACGGCTTTTTCAAACTCTTTTAAGCCTGCCGCTAACGTCGCTTCAAACTTCTTAATTTCTTTAGTGATTTCGTCTAAAATATAATCTTCTTTTTCAACTAAAAGCGGATAAGCCTCGTCGTAAATCTTTTCAATAAATATCTTTGCAACGCTGCACATTTCGGTCGCGTCTATGCCGAGATTTTTACAGTATCTTATCGCGCGGCGAAGTAATCTTCTTAAAATATAGCCTGCGCCCGTATTTGACGGGGTAATTCCGTTTTTATCACCTATAAGCATTACCGCAGTTCTCGTGTGGTCGGCAATAATACGCATTGCCTTGGTGTCTTCTTCCGCGCCGCCGTACGCTTTGCCAGATACCTTTTCTAAGTGCG
>JAFVTK010000016.1 GCA_017503265.1 Clostridia bacterium
TACTTTCTATGTTTTGGCTTACGGAACTGCTAAAAATAAAGGTGATGGGGTATTAAAAGTTAAATATAATTGGGCAACTTTACCTGCTAATCAATGGATAAAGATAACCACAACACTTGATACCTTTAAGACCTATATGAATAAAGCAGGGGCTCAGTTTAAAAATCAATTGTATTTTGCACTTCTCAATTCGGGTAGCCAAACTGTTTTCGTTAGTGATATAACAATGTCTTACGTTGCGTAAGCAATGAAATTATGATATAAATCATAAAGCAAAGTTTTTTGGGTGGGGCGGACGAAAAGTCCGCTCCGCTTGAAAAAACATAAAAGGAAAAAGGTTATTCAAAAAGAATAAATAATAAAGAATAAATAATAAAAGTGGGTTAATTTGAAACCCAAACAAAGAAAAAAGAATAAATAATAAAGAAGAAAGAATAAAAGTGGGTTAATTTTAACCTAAACAAAAGAATAAAGAATAAATAACAAAGAAAAAAGTGGTTTGAATATAAAACCTAAAAATATAAAAAAGAAAAAAAGTGGGTTTTTACCCGTTAACTACAAGGATAGGCAGAAAAATGTTTAAATATCATTTAAGATTACAACTTCCACCCACGCTTGATTTTAACGAGCGACTTAATAATATGCTTGACTTTTGCAAAAAAGCCAAGGTTGACGACGTTATGTTTTTCGTTGGTTGTGAAGAACTTAACACGGGGCATATTACTATTGAAGAAGCCAAAAAGTATACTGACGTTATCAGTCGCGCAAGCAAGTACCTTAAAGAAATGGGGATTACCGTTTCACTCAACCCGTGGATGACGCTTGGGCATTACGACGGCTCTAAATCTTTAAAATACGGGCAGAACTTCCGCACGATGGTTGGGCACGACGGCGTTACCGCAAAAGTTTGCGTTTGCCCTAACTGTGAAAACTGGCGCAAGTACTACGTTGACCTTATGAATTTTTACGTCGAAGCAGTTCACCCTGACGTTATTTGGATTGAAGACGATTTCCGTTTGGCTGGGCACGGTGTTGAAATTAGAGCCATTGACCAAGGTTGTTTTTGTGATGAGTGTATGGCACGTTATAACGCTAAACTTTCCGCTAATTACGATAGGGAAACTTTTGTTTCATTACTCGCAACTGATTTAACCGTTAGAAAAGCATATCTTGACGTTTGTAGGGAAACTATGGAAGGGTTTTTACAATACCTTACCGATAACGTTAAAGGTCAAAAACGCTTTGGGCATATGTCGGGTGGTACTAACTTTTCCGAAGCAAGACGGTATTCTAAATTTTTTGAAGCGTACGGCTCTGGCGGTAGGGAAAAACCGCTTAACCGCATAGGTGTTTCCGTCGTTCGCCAAGTACAGCCACAATACTGTGGCAGACAACTTGCAGGCGCGCTATTAAACCGTTATCTTACGGGGGATACTGCCGACTGCGTTACTGAAATTGAAAATAATCCGCACACCTATTATACTAATAGTGTGTACTTTAACCGTTTTAGACAACTTTACAGCGTGCCGACAATGCTACTCAAAGGCTCTACTTGGTCTATTTTTGAGTTTAACGGTAACGGCTGTATTAATTACGATCGTATCGCTAATATGTATGCGGAAATTAAGCCGTATCTATCCAAAATCGAAAGTCTTAATCTTTCTCCGTTCGACGCTAACGGCGTTGTGGTTTTGGCTAACGAAGACGTTGCTTATACCGCTAAAATTAACGGCGACGATTACATAAGAAAATTTTCTGACGACACTTGCTTTTTTATGAAATGGCTTCCGCTTATCGGTATCAACTGCCATTTTTCTACTGATAAAAATCTTAAAGGCAAGGTGGTCGCCGTAAGTCCGCAAGTGTTGCGTTCGCTTACCACTGAACAAATTACCGCGCTATTTAAATATAACGCCGTAATTATCAACGGTAACGGTGTAGAAACGCTTTTTGAACTGGGATTAAATCATTTAATCGACGCTAAATCTTATACTTGCTATCGTGAACGTTACAGCCCTTACACCTTTGAACAGGCGCACGGCGACGTTAAAATTCAGGGAATTACCAAGATGCGCGCTACTAGCAATTATTCGGCTGGCAATTACGTTAAAATTGAGTACGGCGATAAGGATAAAACCGTTTATACAGATATTATGACTTATGACGAAACCGTTTTCGGTAACGGTATCACCAAGGTCGGCAACGCGCTTATTATTTCGCAAAAGGAATCGGGTATGTATCCGCACGCTATTTATCACCCCTTGCGCGAATACGCTATTAAAACCTTTATTAAAGATTGTGGCAATCTTAATAATGAAACTTTCTTTATCGAGCAAGAAAACGTTGCGCCATATTCTTACGTTAAAGACGGTAAAACTATTTTGGCGTGCGTTAACTTCTCTGACGATTGTTTCCCCGCGCTCGATATTTACACGGGCAAACAATATAAAAACGTTAAGATTTTCACGGTAAAAGACCCCGAAGGGCATACCGCTAACCTTTCTTATAAAGACGGCGTTTATACCTTGAACGAAGAATTGCCCGCTTTGGAAAGTTATTTGTTAACGTTAGAAGATTAATTTGTATAAAAAAAGGTCGGGAAACCGACCTTTTTTATTATATCTGTTTTACGTTTGCTATCCGCTTGTATTCGGACGGCGTGTATCCGCAATTTTTTTTGAACGTTCGCGCAAAATAATTGTAATCTTCAAACCCTACCGCTTCGGCTATTTCGGTAAGTTTTAATATACCTTCGGTCAATAACAGTTTGGCTTCGGATATTCTTAACTCGGTAAGATATTCAAAGATTGAAGTTCCCGTTTCTTTCTTAAAAAGCGTGTCGCAATAGTTTGGCGAATATCCCACCGATTTTGCTACCGCTGAAAGTGAAAGTTTTGCGCCTATCTGCGCTTTTAAATAGCGTTTTATTTTTATCGCCGTCGGGTTTTCGCCACTTCTTAAAAGTTTTTCTTTTAATAGTTTTATGATTAAATCTAACGCGCTGTCGATTTTGTTTTTCCAGTCGTAATATTTTGAATACATTTCGTCGCACAACGTTATCAGCATAGTTATTTCACCCGATAAACTCTCTTTTATCGTCGTTGGAAAGTTTTCAGGTAGCGCCGTGTAAAAGTTAAAACTGACGTAATCACAGTTTTTAGTAGGCTCTCTCATACGCTTTTCGCCCGATTTTACTATTACGCAGTCGCCCGCGCTTACCGTATGCGTAATTCCGTTTAAAACGTACTCAAATTCGCCTTTTATCACAAAAGTCAATTCGTTGTAATTTATCGTCGTTTCGGGTATCGTGGGTATTTTTCTGTTGGCTTTACTGTGCCTATAATAAAAAGTTTGCATACCGTCATTTTAATCCTAAATTTTCTTTTTGTCAACAATTATCGTAATATTGTGCTAATTTTACGCCTATATAGTAATATTTTTCATTGTATATACAGAAAGATTATGCTAAAATATTTTTAGAAGATTTTTGGAGGCGTTTATGTCAAAGATTAAACTTGCCGCGTTTGCTGACGAGGCTGGCAGTTCTATCAAAGAACAAATTTCGGCGCTTAACGCTAACGGTATTCACGCGTTAGAGTTAAGGACGATAGACGGGAAAAACGTTGCCGATTTTTCGGATTGCGAAAGTAAAGAGTATTATAAACAGTTAAACGATAACGGCGTTTTAGTTTGGTCTATCGGTTCGCCACTCGGCAAAGTTGATATTAACGTAGATTTTAACGCGTATTTAGATAAAGTTAAAAGAGTGTGTGAAACGGCGAATATTTTTTGCGCTGATTATATCCGCATGTTCAGTTTTTTTAACGCCTACGGTCAGCGCGATAAGGTTATGGATTACCTTTCTAAAATGGTTGAAGTTGCATCTTCTTTCGGCGTTAATCTTTGCCACGAAAACGAAAAGGAAATTTACGGCGATACAGCCGACCGCGTTCAAGATATTATGGATAGCGTTAAGGGACTAAAATTTATTTACGACCCTGCTAACTATTTGCAGGTAGGCGAAGACGCGGATTTTACCTTAAACAAGTTTCACGCTTTTACCGAGTATTTTCATATTAAAGACGTAATTCACGCGACCGACGAACTCGTTCCAGCAGGCGAGGGCGACGGCAAAATTGATAAACTTGTAAAAATGATTGACCGCGACGTTACTTTGACGTTAGAACCACATCTCGCCGTGTTCGACGCGTTCAAAAGCATTGACAATACTCAAATGAAACATAAATTTAATTTTAATAGCAACCTTGAAGCCTTTACCGCTGCGGTAAATGCGCTTAAAACTATTTTAGTAAATAACGGATACGCGGAAAAACGTGGCGTTTTCGTAAAAGGAGAATAAAATATGAAAGCAGGTCTTAACTTATTTTCAATCGGTAACTTGATTAAAACCGAAGAAGAATTTCTTGAAACGGCAATTAAACTTAAAGAAATGGGCTACGATTATATGCAATTTTCGGGCGCGGCTTACGACCCCGAGAAAATTAAAAGGGTAGTCGACGCAAGCGGTTTACCCGTTTTGCTCACTCACGTTGCATTAGAAAGAATTATTGACGAGCCTGAAAAGTTGGTTGAAGAACATAATTACTTCGGGTGCAAGAATATCGGACTTGGCGGACTTAAAAACGATTATATGCTAACCGATAAAACTTGGAAAGAAACACTTGATAAACTTAACCGCTCGGCAGAAAAAATATTAAACGCTGGCAGTAAGTTTTTCTTCCATAATCACCACTACGAATTTCATACCTTTGAAGACGGTGTAACCGCGTTTGATTATATCGTAAATAATTGCCCTTTTATTAATTTTACACTCGACTCTTACTGGGTGCAATACGCAGGCAGTAACCCTATGACTATCGTAGATAAAGTTAAGGGCAGAATAGATTGCGTTCACCTTAAAGATTATAGGATTGAACGCACCATTACCGAAGACAATAAGGTTGAATTAAAGCCTAGATTTGCACCGTGCGGATACGGCAATATGGAAATGGATAAACTTGTTGAAAAGTGGAAAGAAGCGGGCGCAAAATATTTCTTCGTTGAACAAGACGACGCGCGCTCTTATCCCGACCCCTTGGGGCAAGTTAAAATGAGCATAGATTATCTTAAAACGTTATAATAAGGAGATTGTTATGGAAAAGATTAGATTTGGAATTATAGGACTTGGAAATCAAGGTTGCAATTATTTATTTAAAAATTTTGAAGAAGGTAAAATCGAAAACGGTGTGGTTACCGCCGTCTGCGACGTTAACCCCGTTAAAATTGAAAACGTTAAAGAAAGAACGACTAATAAAGAACTCGTGTATTTTGACGATTACAAAAAAATGCTCGATAGCGGGCTTGTTGACGCCGTTTTGGTTGAAACGCCCCACTATCAACACCCTGAAATCGTTATAGAGTGCCTTAACCGCGGTATTAACGTAATCAGCGATAAACCTGCTGGCGTATACACCAAGCAAGTGCGTGAAATGAACGAAGTTGCTTCAAAAAGCAAGGCTAAATTCGCGGTACTATTTAACCAACGCACAAACTGTGTTTACAGGAAAATGAAAGAAATTATTGCCGACGGCGGTATAGGTGAAATTCAACGCGTAACTTGGATTATTACCGACTGGTTTAGAACTCAACAATATTACGATTCGGGTTCTTGGCGCGCAACTTGGGCAGGTGAAGGCGGTGGCGTTTTAATCAATCAATGCCCCCACCAAATTGACCTTATTCAATGGGTCGTTGGTATGATGCCTAAAAAAGTAAACGGTTTCTGTCATTACGGAAAATGGCACGACATTGAAGTAGAAGACGACGTAACCGCTTATTTTGAATACGAAAACGGCGCTACGGGTGTATTTATCACCACTACCGGTGAAGCACCCGGAACAAACCGCTTTGAAGTTTCTGGCACGAAAGGTAAACTTCTCTGCGAAAACGGTAAACTTTTCTGGCACAAAAACACGCAAGATAGTAAAGAATTTTCTAACAATCCTGAAAATAAATTTGGCGGTGGAAAACTTATAGGTGAAGTAGTCGAAGTTGAAACTGACGGTCAAAACCCGCAACACGCAGGTATTATAAACAACTTTGCCAACGCGCTTTTAGGGATTGAAGACCTTTTTGTTGATGGAAAAGAAGGTATCCGTGGCGTAGAACTTATGAACGCTATCGAACTTTCCGGCTGGAAAGGTGGCGCGCCCGTAACTATCCCCGTGGACGAAGAAGAATATTTGAAAGAACTTAACGCACGCAAAGCAAAATCACGTTTAAAAGTAGTAAACGATAATTCGGTTGCGGATACGTCAGGAACGTTTGGAACAGTAACGAAGTAATGAAAACGGCATTAGTTGGGTTAGGCGTAATAGGTCGCGTACATTTTAAGGTATTAACCGAACTTGGTATAAGCGTTGACGCTGTTTGCGACGTTGAAGAAAAGAAGTTTGAAAAATTCCCTGATATACCGTCGTATAAAGATTACGTTAGTATGCTTAATGAAGTAAAGCCTGACGTGGTTCATATTTGCACACCGCATTATTTACACGCCAATATGATAATAGAAGCGTTATCGCGCGATATAAACGTATTATGCGAAAAACCGCTTGGCATAAAAGAAGAAGATATTCCGCGCATTTTAGACGCGGAAAAGTCTTCGAAAGCAATACTTGGCGTTTGTCATCAAAACCGATACAATAAAGAGAA
>JAFVTK010000116.1 GCA_017503265.1 Clostridia bacterium
AAGCGAACAAACGGTAGTGGGCGCAAGCATTAAGGTAAACGCAAAGATTGCAGGCGCAAGCCTTGCAAAAAGTTCGGATATCACATCCATACCAGGTACTACAAGGACAATAATGCCGAATAAAACGGTCATTATTGCACCGATTATAGTGTTTGCGACGTATGTAGGCGCAGACCCGAAACGCTTTAACTCTTTGTAAAAAAGCGCGCGAGTCGCCGTGTTTATTTTGCCGTCTTTTAATTTAAATCCTTTCGCCTTTTTCCTTGCCGATAAAAGCGTATGCATTTTACGATAAGTAACACAAGTAAGCACGGTTACCAAAACCGCCAAACATATACATAGCGCGCAAAAGATTAATAAACCTACTAACGATTTAAACGCGTTTAAGCATAGCGGAAAAATAAAATAAGTTTTTTCCATAACCGTATGCATAGTTCCGCTCTCTTCTAAAAAACTGCTCGCAAAAATTAATACCATAACCAACATTAACAGTATAACCTGCGCGAGATTTTTCCTTTTAAATCTTGAAGAAATAAACGCGATAAGCGCGCCAACCACGGTTGAAAGAGCAAACGGGAATAAAGGCGCTATTAAACAAACCACAATCGAAGACGCAATATACTTTAAGTCTATCACGCCACCGTACTTATTATAAACGAATAACGAAGGTATGACGATTAGTAGCGTAAAAAGCAAATCCGAAAGATATGAAAATACTACTTTTGCGAGAACTATCGTACGCGTCTTTACGGGCATAGCGGAAAGCATTTCATAATCTTTAAACCCGTAAATGACGTTGCTTGACGCGTAAAAAGAAAACATAAAACCGACTAGCGAACTTATGCCAACCATAAGTGGAACGAGTTTAATTATTTCACCCGTCATAATTAAAGACATCGCAAACATATCCGCGTAAATATATCCCATAAACGCTAATAAAGCGCCCATAAATAACAGCAAAAACGCCGTAGCAAGAGCGCCAAACGTCGCGTTCTTCTTGCCAGAGTGTAGCATCTTATTCAGCCCAAAATACGATAAAAACTGAACTTTTACCAAGGAAATAAAATTACTCATCAGCAATCTCCAAGAAAAGACTTTCCAAAGACTTATCGCCTGCAATTTCTTCCATAGTGCCTTCTTTGACGAGTTTACCGCCCTTGATTATACCAACCCTATCGCAAAGTTTTTCAGCGACTTCTAAAACGTGCGTTGAGAAGAATATAGCGCCACCGTTATCGCAAAGTTCCTTCATAAGTTCTTTTAACCTGTGCGAAGCAATCGGGTCTAACCCAACGAAAGGTTCGTCTAAAACTAAAAGTTTGGGATTATGTACGAGTGCGGATATGATAACTAATTTTTGTTTCATACCATGTGAATAAGATGATATCAAATCGCCTAAATTTTGTTCTATCTGAAAAATCTCAGCGTATTTTTTAATCCTTTCCGTTCTATTTTCAGTAACGCCGTAAATATCGCATACGAAATTAATATACTGTATACCCGTCAAATGATCGTAAATATCGGGGTTATCGGGTATGTAGGCTAATAATCTTTTACACTCTACGGGATTATTTTTAATTGAAATTCCGTCGATTAAAATTTCACCCTGTTCAAAATCGATAGCGCCTACGATAGACTTAATCGTAGTAGACTTACCTGCGCCGTTATGCCCGATAAAACCGTAAATTTCACCTGCCTTAACGTTAAGCGAAAGCGCGTCCACCGCCTTAAAAGTTTTTCCGTAGTATTTAGTTAAATTTTTTATTTTAAGCATACTTATCCCCTTGCGACGTTTACTTTGGTTTTTATTATACTTTCCCGCTCTTTCTTTGTCAAGTATTTAGTACTTTTTGAATAAACGTACTGATTGATAATAACCCCTGCAACCAAGCCTACCATTAAAATATACGTCCATAGCAAAAATACGACTATCCCTGCTAAACTACCGTAAAAGGCGTTGTAAGAATTGAAAAATCTTAAATAAAGCGCAAAACCTATCGTCCCCGAAACGATTATAAACAGCGACACGAAACCACCGCCTGCTACTTCTTTAAACTTTAACTTAACGGGACTTATAAACCTATTTAGCAACATTATTATAATATAACTTATAAGGATAGCGACGAAAAACAACGCGGTGGTAGTAATAAGTTTTTTTGCACCGCCCACCAAAAAAGAAAAATTAAACAGTTCGCTACCAAACGCCACCACTACTGACGCGCCCGCAAATACCATAAACAACGCCGCAAGCGCAATTATCGCCCAAAATCTGCGCATAATTCCGCGCTTGGTTTTAGATTTTATTCCGTAAATAAAATAGCCGTCTTTTGACATTTGCCCAAGTAACCTTGAACAAGAAAAAATTGCAGTTACTACAAATAAAAGCGTTGCGCCTTTTGATGCCGTTGTTGCGGTAGATACTATCGCTTCGCCCGCAGGTCTAAATTCTTCGGGCAAACGCGACACTAAATCCATAGAAATTTCCACACCGAACACGCCGAACGCAGTAATAACTAAAAACACTAGCGGTATAACCGAAAGTAAAAAATAAAAAACCCACGCCCCTGCAACGGTTGAAAGTCTTTTTTCCGAAAGTAATTTAAAAGGTCTAAAAACGGGATTATTTTTCATAATAAAAACAGTTTGCGTTTTCCGCAAACTGTTTATTCGTTTTTAATATTAAATTACATTTTTTGCGAGTAGATTTTCGCGTAAATTTCTTTGTACTTATCGCGGTAAAAAAGATTAGTTCCGCTTGTAGTTACTGACGCCGTGCCAGCCGCAACCGACATGCGCAAAAGTTCGTGCATAGGCACGCCCTGTAAAAGTCCAACGCACGCCGCCGCAACCATAGAATCGCCTGCGCCAACCGTCGAATTAACGGCAACCGACGCTGACTTACAAAAATAACTTTCCGTTCCGTCAGTAAGGATAGCGCCGTCAGCGCCTAACGATACGAGTACGTTTTTTACACCCATATCGATATATTTATAAGACGCTTTAATCATATCTTTTAAATCTGTTACAGTTTGACCCGTAAAGTTTTCAAGTTCCCTTAAATTTGGTTTTGCCATAAAAATTTCACGGCTACCGATAGCGGAAAGCATATTTGCCTTTTCAGTATCTACGATAACTTTAACGTTGTCGGGAATAACCGATAAAACTTCGGCGTAAAAATCGGGGCTAACACCTTTGGGCAAACTGCCACTCATAACTGCAATATCATATTCTGGCGAAACGTTTTTAACCAAATCTATAAGTTCGGTTTGCTTGTCGCGTTGAACGGTTTCGCCACGGTCGTTAATTTCAGTAAGCATAGAGCGTTTATCTATAATTTTATAGTTCACCCTTGCGTTACCTTTGCCGTATACGAATTGATGCTTAACGCCTTCGCGGTCAAGAACGTGTTCAAACATCCTGCCGTGATTTTCAAACATAAAGCCGGTAGCGAAACTTTTTTCGCCAAGCCTTGCCACGCCGATAGCGACGTTAAGCGCCTTGCCCGAATAAGTTTCAACCTTGCTGTCAATTTTATTGAGCATACCTACGTTCAAACTGTCAAGTTCGATAGTGCAGTCAATGCTAGGATTCGGGCATATCGTGAGTATCATTTAAATCATCTCCAATGCGCTTTAATTTTAGCGCTTATTTTTTTGCCTCCGCAATAATTTTTTCCTGTGCGGAGAACGGAACTTCTTCGTATGAAACGAATTCAAAACGGAACTTACCGCGACCCTGCGTCATACTACGCAAATCGGTAGCGTATTTAAGCATTTCAACAAGCGGTGCTTCGGCGGTAATTTCTTGCAATCCTTCGACCGTTTCCATACCCAAAATTCTACCGCGACGCTTATTCATATCGCCCAAAATATCGCCCGTATATCCGTCGGGCACGGTAATTTTATAAGAATAAATCGGCTCTAAAATAACGGGTTTTGCTTTTCTAATCGCTTCGTCGTACGCAAGTTTAGCCGCAGAAACGAACGCAACTTCTTTACTATCGACTGGGTGATATTTGCCGTCAAAAAGCGTACATTTTAAGTTTACCATAGGATAGCCCGCAAGCACACCCTTTTGAATTGCTTCTTTTAAGCCTTTTTCAACCGCAGGGATAAACTGTTTAGGTACTGAACCGCCAACGGTTTCGTCAACGAATTCAAACACGCCGTCGGCAGCGCCCGGTTCAAACTTAATGTTAACCACACCAAACTGCCCTGCGCCACCCGTTTGCTTTTTGTGCTTGCCTTCACCTTCCGCCTTGCCCGTAATGGTTTCTTTAAACGCAACCTTTGGTTCAGCAAGAACGGCTTCACAACCAAATTTTGCTTTTAATTTTTTGCAAAGCACGTCGAGTTGGGTTTCGCCTAAACCGCGGATAACCATTTCACCCGTGTCTTTGTCTTTTTCTACCTTAAAGGTCAAATCTTCTTCCGCCAAGCGGTTTAAGCCTTGGAAAACTTTATCTTCTTCACCAGACTTTGCCGCTGAAATCTTCATTGTAAGTACGGGCGTGGGGAACGGAATAGCGTAAAATTTAATCTTTGCGTTTTCGTCGGAAAGGGTATCGCCCGTGTTAGTATTGTTAAGTTTATTAACAGCGCCTATATCGCCTGCGATAAGTTCGTCAACGGCTTCTTGCTTTTTGCCTTTCATAACGTATATAGAATTAATACGTTCTTTTTCACCCGTAGTTGCGTTATAAACGCTCATACCGCTTTTAAGCGTACCAGTAAACACCCTAACCATATTGAGTTTACCAACGAACGGGTCGGCAACCGTCTTGAAAACTTGTGCGGAAAGCGGTTTGTCAATATCACAAACTACCGATTGAACTTCGCCTGCTTCGTCGGTAGCAAGAACAGGTCTTCTTTCTATCGGCGACGGTAAAAGGTCAACTATTTCGTACATTAAGTTGATAACGCCCATATTTTGTAGCGCAGAGCCGCCCATAATCGGAACGGTTTCACCACCGCTCAAACCGTTTTTAATACCAGCAACTATTTCGTCGTTGGTAAGCGTGCCTTCTGCAAGATATTTATCAAGAAGTTCTTCACTAGTTTCCGCAGCCGCTTCAATAAGCGCTTCTTTGAGCATTTGAACGTCAGCCGTCATATTATCTGGCGTTGCGATAGGGTTTCTGCCCCCTTGCGTAAACTCAAACGCCTTTCCAGAAATTACCGAAACGTATCCTTTCATTTTTCCGTCGCGTAAAATCGGCAAGTGCGTCGGAGAAATCTTTTTACCGTATTTTTGTCTAAACGCTTCAACGGTTGCAACGTAGTTTGAATTTTCTTTATCAATACCGTTAACAAAAATCATAAGCGGTATATGACGGCGCAAGCAGTAATCAATCGCCTTTTCCGCGCCTACCGCAACTTGTCCGTTAGCGTCTGCAACGAGTACTGCAGAACCTACTGCGCGCATAGCGCTTTCAAATTCGCCTTCAAAATCATAAAATCCAGGAACGTCAACTAAATTAATCTTTACGTCGTCCCAGTATGTATAAGCGCAAGCAAGCGAGATAGATATACCCCTTTGCATTTCTTGCTCGTCGTAATCCATAACCGTATTTTTTTCGGTGGTCTTTCCAAGCCTGTCTATACTTTTACCGTTAAATAAAATTGCTTCGGCAAGCGAAGTCTTTCCTGCGCCACTATGCCCTATGATAGCGACGTTCCTAATATTGCTAGAAATTATTTTACCCATGATGATGTGTCCCCCTTAATAAAATTTCTCGTGGTAAAACGTCCGTTAGTTAAACGGTTTATCCTATTATAAACCATAATCGCCGACTTTTCAAGGGGGTTTTTAAAAATAATTTGGAAAATTTTGAAATTTTTTTATTACATTTAATGCTATATCATCTAAACACACACAACAAAATATAAGAACAAACGATTTTATTATTTTTTCTTTATTATTTATTGTTTATTCTTTTCAGTAGTCTTCGTCGGATAGCCGTTCAGAAAACGCCGCCCCAAACTGCTCGTAACTAACACCGCCGTCGCCACTTGAACATAAATTTTTATGATCGGGCGGACAAGGTTTGCGACCATTTGAGTGCTTGTCGTCGTGCGGTTTATCGTAAGGATCTTTGCACCGAATATCAACCAGAATAACGTCCCCACCGATTTTTAAAATTTTGCTTTCTTCGATAAACATTTCCGACTTATCAAAACACGCAAAAATTCCGCGCCTTTTGCGCCCCGGCACGAATATACCCACCAAAACGCCTTGCGGAAATCTTAATTTAATATCGGTAATCCGCCCCAAACATCTACCGTCGGCAATATTTATTACGTCTCTTTTTTTAAGTTCGTTATACGTCAGTTCCATAATATTAGAATATGTATAACCCTTGTCCTAAAATGCTAAAAGGCACGCTATTAAGTGTGCCTTTTATAAACTTATTAAATTTGTTACGCTCTAATGTTGTGTTTAATAGAAGATAATGCGTTTTTTTCAAGGCGCGATACTTGCGCTTGCGATATGCCTATTTCTTCACTTATTTCCGTTTGAGTTTTCCCTTCAAAATATCTTAAATAAATAATTTTCTTTTCCCTACCGCCAAGTGTACCGAGCGCGGTTGTGAGCGCAACCTTTTCCGTCCAGTTTTCGTCGGTATTTTTTTCGTCGCCCAGTTGATCCATTAAAAGTAGCGTATCGCCAGACTTATTATAAACAGGGTCGTAAAGGGAAACCGTATCCGATATTGCGTCAAGTGCGTACACTACTTCGGAAAGCGCCACGTTCATCTTATCCGCAATCTTTTGCAATGTTACTTCTTCGTCGTTTTTTTCCATCTCGCCACGGGTTTTTAGCACCTGATAAGCAGTATCCCTTATACTTCTTGAAATGCGCATAGAATTACCGTCGCGTAAAAGTCTTTTAACGTCGCCTATAATCATAGGCACGGCGTACGTTGAAAACTTAACCCCGAAAGACAAATCAAAATTATCAATCGCTTTAATAAGCCCTATGCAACCAGCCTGAAACACGTCGTCAATACTTACGTTTTTAACGTGAAAACGCCTGATAACCGATAACACCAACCGCATATTTCCCACGATAAAATCTTCTCTTGCCCGTTCGTCGCCGCACTTAATGCGCTTTAACAGTTCGTTAGACTTTTCTTCCGACAAATTCGGAAGCGTTGCGGTGTTAATACCGCATATAACAACTTTATTACTCATCTTCCCTCCTTATGTACTAAACAAGGGAACTATAAGCAAAGTATCGGCAGGTTAAAAATTTTTATACACGAAAAGATAAAAACTTTTTTGTTTTTCTTCGTATAAAAAAAGAAAAGCAGGATTTACCTGCCTTTCTTTCGAGAGTATATGAAGTTATTGTTTTTTCTTAACAACGCCTACGACTACTACGCCTGCTACCGTAAGTCCTAATAGCGTCGAGAAAATGATAATAACTGTGGATAAACTTTTTCTTAAACTGTCTATTTCTTTTTTAAGTTCGGTTTTTAACGCTTCGTCTGCCGCTTTGAAAGCAGTTTCAAGATCTTCTATTCTTTGTTCGAGTTCTGCTTTTATTTGAGCAACTTCGCTATTTATTGCCGCTAAATTATCCGTGTCTGCCTTTTCAAGATTTTCTTTTGCTTGATTAAGTTGAGCCGTTAAGCCGTTAATCAAATCATTAAGTTCTTTCTTGTTATCAGCATCTACCTTTGCAAGGTCTACTTTTGCTTTTGCAAGTTCACTTTCAAGTGCGTCAATCTTACCTTGAAGTTCTTTCTTAACTCCGTCGATTATTCCGTTAAGCGCTTCTTGTGCGTCGGCAAGTTCTTTTCTTACTTTCGCAATGTCAGCAACAATATCTTCGTCAGCCTTTTCAAGTTTGCCTTGCAATGCAGTAAGAGTTGCTTGTAACCCTTCAATATCACTTGCAAGTTTTTCGTCGCCTGCCAAATATGCTTGTTCAAGAAGTCCCTTCAACGCGTTATCTGCTTCAACGTAAGCCGTTTCAATAGCGGTTACTTTTTCTGCTAGTTCATTGATTTGAGCGCCAAGATTTTCTCCCGTACCCGAATTGTTTTCAATCATTTCTGCAAGTTCATTATATACTTGCGTCAAATTCAATACGCCGCCTTCACTTTCAACGTGAGCGTTGTATTCTTCTTCGATTTCGTCAATGAGTTCATATTTTTCTATCAATTCTTTCATTTCTGAACCGAAGTTAACGTAAATACTGCGCAAAATTCCGATTGTTGCAGGAACGTCCGTAGTATAATTGCCGTTGGTTACAACGTCTTCATAAAGCGCCGCAACTGCTTCGTCAAAGTTTTGAGCGAATACGTATTTATTATACAACACTTCAAATTTGTCGTACTCAACTTGTGCTTTTTGTTCGTCGTGAAGTTTGTTGTTATAAATATCGTAGATAGATTTCAATACTTCTATATCGGTTTTTTCAAGTGCAGACTTATCGTTTAATTCGTTAATTAAACCGTTAAGGTCGGTTACTCTTTTGTTACCTATCGTTTCAATAGCCGCTAAATCCAAGTCAGTTTCATCAAGTCCGCCGTCGCTGTTATCTAATGCTTGTCTTTCTGCTTTTAAGTCTGCAACTGCTTTAAGGTCAACCGAATACAAATCACTTTCCCAAACTTCTTTTTCAACTTCACCTGCAAGCGCGTTAACCTTTTCAATCCACGCGTCGCGAGCAGATTTAAGCGCGTCTACGGTTGATTTTGCGGTGTCTAAAATTTCTTTATATCCACCGTCAATTACGATTTGTTTGTTTTCGTCCGTCAAAGTTTCGTATTCGTCGATATAAGAGTAAATATTTTCATAATCGCTCATATTAACGGTTGTGCCGTCGCCAAGCGCAATAATTTTGCCAACTAATTCGTATACTTCGTTATACAAGTTCAAAGCATTTAAGTAATTGCCGTAAGCCGCGTTGTTTGTTGCTTCATCGTTTACAAAATATTCAGCCTGAACGGTTGCGTCAAGCGCGCTATACGCTTCTTTTGCCCCTTCAACCGCGCTAGTAAACGCCGTTGGGTCAGCAGATATAACGTCAAGATCTGTTGACAAACTAGTCATAGCAGAAGCAAGCGTTTCAATCCCTTGCAACAAAGCGTTTCTTGCTTCAATTAAATCTTCGTAAATATCATAACTGAAACCAGAATTATCGCTAGAAATAACCGCGCGCATATCGTCGTCAAATTCTTCCGTAAAAATTCTTTCAACTTCGTTTATATCGGCTATATTTTGAACGGTTATTTTTTCTGCGAGTTCTATTGCCTCAACTGCGGCTTTCCAGTCGGCAGCATCTTTGGTCAATTCTTCAAATGCAAGTTGTTTACTAGAAAGTACGTTGTAGTTTGATACTGAATTTTTTTCGATCGCAGTTTCTAGCGCGTTATATAAATCCCACGCCGTCTTTAACTGCGTACCAATAGCGGTATTGCTCAATTTAACTTCGCCTATCGCGTTGATAGCGTCTATAACGGGTTGAACGGTAATGCTCAAATTTGCATTTTTTGCCTGCATTTCAGCAAGTAACGCGCCACAATCTTTGTCAAAATCGTCCTTTTGTTTTTGATATGTAAATTTAATATAAGTATTTTTAATTGCAGTTACTTCTTTTGAAAAACTAACGTCGCCTGCATCGTATAACGCTTGAAGTTTGCCTGCTCTTTCTTTTAAGTTATCTACTGCCAAAGCACACTCTTCTATTTTGCCTTCCGCCGAAACTAATAAATTAGTATAACCTTCGATTTCAGTATCGGCAATTGCTTTTAAGTCGTCAGGTAAAGTATCGTCAAACGCTGCGCGGGCATCAGTAACGGTTTTAATATAATCGCCCGTATAGTCAAATTCTGCATCAATAAGAGCAATTAAACTTTCTACGCTTGCTTTTGCTTGGTCAACGTCTTCTAAACTTTTAACAAGTTTTTCTAA
>JAFVTK010000017.1 GCA_017503265.1 Clostridia bacterium
GTTCTTAATAAATTTTATATAGTTTTGGCGGTGGCGTAAATGAAAGTTAAACTCACCGTCAGTTACGACGGAACGGATTATTGCGGTTGGCAAGTTCAGCCTAACGGCGTAACCGTACAGCAAAAAATAGAAGAAGCCGTATTTTCCGCAACGGGTGAAAGCGTTAGGGTTACGGGCAGTGGTAGAACGGACGCAGGCGTTCACGCGGAAGGGCAGGTAGCGCACTTTGATACTAATTGCACTATTCCGCCTGAAAAAATTTATAAGGCGCTCAACGTGTATTTGCCACAGGATATTCGCGTTTTGAAAAGTGAACGCGCAGACGATAATTTTCACGCTTGCACGAACGCAAAGAAAAAAACTTACCGTTATTCTTTTTATTTAAGTGACGTAGAATTACCGCTTTGCGATAGATACGCAGTTATGCTCGATAGATCGCCCGATATAAACTTAATGAAAAAAGCGGCAAAATTATTCGTCGGCGAACACGATTTTAAAGCGTTTTGCTCGTCGGGTAGCGGAGCAAAAACCACCGTTCGCACGATATACGATATTGATGTAATTAGCGACGGAAAAAAATTAATCGTCGACGTAACGGGCAACGGATTTTTATACAATATGGTAAGGATAATGGTTGGAACGCTACTTGAAGTCGGGAACGAAAAAATTTCCCAAAAAGCGATAGAAGAAATGTTATCGACGGGAAACAGAACGCTCGGCGGAAAAACTCTCCCCGCAAAAGGTCTGTGCTTATTAAAAGTAGAATATTAAACTTGTGGATAAAAATAAAAGCGGCACAATATGTTGTGTCGTTTTTTGTTTTTGCGTAAAAAGCAAGTAAAATAATACAAAAAACCTGTAAATGTCAAGAAATAATTACACATTTATAAAAAAATTTTTAAGAAATTGAACTTAAACACGAATTAAAGACATTTTCGGGAGTATCGTAACCCAAAATGCCACGTGGATAAGCATTTAACCAACGTTCGACTTCGGCGACCTGTTCAATGCTTACACGACTAAAGTCCGTGCCTTTTGGGAACTTTCTACGAATTTCCCTATTCATACGTTCATTAGTTCCACGTTCACTACTACAATACGGATGACAGTAATATACTGTCGTCCTTTTTTTATTTCCGTAACGTGAACGCTCCATTGACGTATAGTCGGAAAATTCTACGCCGTTATCTACCGTAATTGTCTTAAAAATTTTCGGAAACAGTTTACCATATCGGTGTTCTAAAAGATTAAGACACTTAATAACCGAATCGGATTTTTTATTAGGCAACTTGAATATTATTTCACGACGGGAAAGACGTACTGAAAGACACAATAACGTTGCCTTTTTCTTTTTACAACTTTCAATACAGTCCATTTCCCAATGACCGAACTCCGCACGTTCATAAACAGATACAGGGCGCTTTTCAATACTAACACCACGGGGAAGTTTTTTAACGGTTACTTTTTCGTTTTTACGTTTATCTTTTTTTGCATACGGTAAATGCTCCATAGATAAACGCAAAAATACACCACTACGAATATAGTTATACAAAGTTTGAACACATATAGTAGTATTGAAACATAGCCCTTTCTTTTTAATTTCGCCTAAAACAGCGAGCGGAGTTAAGCCATCATCTACAATACGTTTTTCAATATAATCAGCAAATTCATAATCGTTGCCGAGTTTAATTTCAACGCCGTGGGAACTCATATTCTTTTTATATAAATCCTGTGCTTTGTTTGGACTGTATGATTTTATATGTCTATACTTTTTGCCATACCAAAAAGTATCTTGAACTTTTATATGATCGTATTCACCACGTTTAAGTTCGTTATATATAGTCTTAAAAGAACAACCTATTTCATCTGCAATTTGTCTTGCTTTATATCCTACTTTGAATAAGGCTTCTATTTGAAGTCTTTTTTCCCATGTCAAATGTCTGAACTTTCTTTTCTTACGTTCCTTTTCCATATTAAATTTTAACCCCTTGTATCGATTAAATGTGAAAGGGAACGGGCGACACGGCTAAACCGCCTAGTGGTCGGCCCGTTCCTTCTTTCGTGCATTTCAATCGGTATTAATTTATAACGGTTGCTGTTTAGCAACCTTTTTTCTTTTCTGCGGTATGAATTTAAAAATTTTTTTCGAGCCGTAATTTAAGCAAATCCTTTTCCGCAAGTCTACCGTTCCACCCCGTTCCACCTTTCCACTATGCTATCACAAATCTATCCTTTTGTTAAAGAAATAAAAAATAGGGATTTTTTCCATTTGCGAGCAAATGCAAGTTCTTTAACAGGCTATCTTTGTAATTTCACCGTTCCAAGGCGAAACGGAAGGTGAAACGATAGAGCATACGGGGATTTTCTTAAATTACTAAAAAAAATTTTTTATATTCGGGGCGTTGCCCCAAACCCCAAAGGCTCATCAAAAGATGAAACGATTTTTTAGTTAGTCGGTCGGCGCAAGCCGTTAAATAAAATTTATTTTAGGTAGGTAAAGGAAGTGAACGAAATGACAAGTAGCGAATTGTACAGACTTATTCAATACTTAAAGGGTAAAGGCTGGCAAGAAAACGAAATCGTCAAGTTAATTGAGTACATAACCCGATAACTTGACGACGTAAACAAAAACAAAGCCGAACGGATTGACCTTCAAACACTCCGAACGGCTACCGAATAGGGGCGCACCTATCCGCCCTTATTCAAAACTTTTAATTATTATATCACAACAAAAAATTAAAATCAAGAAAAAATTGCAAAGGGGTTAAAAATATGCAATACAAATTTTTTAAGAACGTAACGATACTTGAAGAACTGCGTGAGCAGTACAAAAAACTTGCTTTCGAGCACCACCCAGACAAAGGCGGAAAAGTTGAAGATATGCAACAAATTAACGCCGAGTATGACGAACTACATAAGCAAGTTAAGAACTACCATAGAACCGCCGACGGCGTAAGATATGAGCGTAAAACTCAATCGGATATACCCGACAACTTCAGAGAGATAATAAACGCTATAATCAATTTTAATTGCAAGATTGAACTTTGCGGGGCTTGGCTTTGGGTATTCAATGCTTATGCGTATAAAGAACAGTTAAAAAATTTAGGTTTCTTCTACTGTTCGGGTAAAAAAGCGTGGGCGTGGGCAGAAAACCCAACCAACAACAAACACCGCTTAAGCCTTGAAGAAATCCGCAGGCTACACGGCTCTGAAGTAATTAAAGACGAACAAGACCAACAACTAAAAATAGGGGTTGCAGTATAGCAACCCCAAAGGAATAAAGACAATGAAAGATACTATAAAAGCAAAAACAGGGTATAGCGTAGGGTACGCATTTAGGAAAGGTCCAATAGGGGAACAAGAAACCAAAATTGCAAAAGTTTACGACGGCGAAGAACTTATGTTTAAAGCCGAAGTAAGAACTATGGAAGACTATAAAGACGAAAAAAGCCAAAACGAGTGTTTTATATTCTTTGAAGAATTTACAACAATTAAAGGAAATCGTTTTATTTACTGGGGCGACACCGAAACGGGTGCAGATTATTTAACCAAAATCATAAAGGAGCAAAAATAATGATGATATGTCAAATGGCAGGTTGCTTAAAAATCTGTAAAACTTGTAAAAATAAAAAAGCGTGTAATGAACGTGGCGTTTGTACAGATATACACGAAACAAATAAAGGCTTAACTTGCAAACGCTATATAAAAAAAGAAAAATAAATTTATTCTGGGGCGGTCATTCCGCCCCGGAGACAAACAGGAGCAATTAAAATGAAAATAGCAGAAAATCAAGAATTTTTAATAGTTGATACTGAAGACGAAAATAAACCCAATAGCAGGGTTTATGTGTTTAGAAAAAATAGTA
>JAFVTK010000117.1 GCA_017503265.1 Clostridia bacterium
CCTGTAACCGTAAACCATCATCATATGACCAACTGATGAATTGTGCTTAACCACACTTACAAAGTTTTGACTTGCAATGTTATCAACGCTACTTGCAAAATTATACTCACTACACATTATCACGCCAACTTTGTTTTGGTTTACCGCGTTTTCAAGCGTGGACAAGTTAACCATTTTAGACGTAGAATACATTGATTGATAAGTTGCGTTTCTGCCAACGCTTTCAGCATAGTCGTCAAGTCCGTTTCTAAATTCTGCCGAAGTAGTGCCGTCAGCAGAACCCATAAGAGTATGTAAACTTGAAAATACTGCTCTGGTTGCGTCCAGGTTTCTATCGGGGTAATAAACGTAAATGCCGTTTGGTGCTAAAACACCTGGTTCGTGGTTGGGTATAAGTTCAGGATAATACCTATCGTAAAAAGTTACGATACTGTAACCCGTTACCGCAGCACACGCATTTGGTAAACTTTGTAAATTCTTCATTGACGGAACGTAAGGCAAAGCAACACTCGTATCAACCAACTCGTCGTAATAAATGTCGTAACTATCGCTGACGCTAGTTTCGCCGTTGTCGCCCGCGTAAGTATCGTCAAAATACTTGGTTGGCGCAGGGCTTGCGTAAGCCGTAACCAGCGCTAACGGCTGAATAAGCATAAGTATCGCAATCATTAAAACGATTGCGCGCTTGGTAAAAGAAACAATCTTTGCATTTTCCATAAAAAATGCCCTCCTAAATGTATATCATTATATATATAACGATTTAGGAATTGTATTCGTCCAAGATTTTCTTAAATTTTTCGCGTAATTTTTGTATTTTATATTCAACCGTGCTTTTGGGCATATGAAAAGTAGCGGCAATTTCCCTTATAGACATACCCATAAGCATATGGCTTTCCATCAATCTCCACTCAAACGGCGTTAAGTACGGTTTTAACTCGCCAAAAAACAAATAATTTTCTAAATATAAACCTTCGTCAACGCAAGTTTGCGCTACCGAGCAATATTTTTCTTTATGGTCGGACTCTACTTTTGATTTATTAATAATATCAAGCAAATATCTTTTAAATACTTTTAATAACCACGCCGTCGGATTTTTTCCGTTCCTATATTTCTTTACCGAGTGTATAAGTTTATCGTAATAGAAACTTGATGCCGCATCTTCAACGTCAACTTTGCGTGAAAAATAGGTATTCGCTATTACCAACAATCTTTTACTGAATAAAAGGTAAAATTCACCCATAGCAGAGTTATCTTCTTCCTTTATTTTTAAAAGAATATCGTTTAATTTCTCACTTAACTCGTTCATAGTATTTATACGCTTTATCCTAAATTTCTCTACCTAATAAAAAGTCAACCGATTCGTCCATTAATTCGGCAACTTTAATCAAACTTGCGGTTTCAGGCATTACCCCTTCGCTAAACCAACGCTTAAAGGTAGTTTGCCCCACTTTAAGTTCTTTCGATATACGGTATTCAGTCATTTTATTTTGCGACATAAACGCCTTAACCCGCGCGACAAAAATCGCGTGGCAATCAGCAGGTTCAATCTTCTTAAAATTGTTAGTAGGCATTTTATCAGACAACCCTAAAAGATAATTTACGCTTACGTCAAAAGTGTCCGCAATCCTTATTAAAGCGTCGTAACGCGGGTAAAACTTTCCTCCAAGCCATAACCTAATCGACTTGCGTTCACTTTTAACTTTATTAGCAAGCGAGTGCTTACTAACATTATCTTCTTTCATAAGTTCAACTAACCTTGTGGCAAATATTTCTAACGACATAATTTACTCCCGGGAGTATTATTGTCATTATTATCTTATATTTGCTTAACCGCGAGATGAAAAGGGGTATAATTCGCACTATTTATTTGTAAAATTTTGTCGTTTTTTATATTAAAATAGCGTTTTTTGTCGAATATCTTTGCATATTATACCATTAATTAGTAAACTAATCAACAAAACCGACAAATAAAAAAACGCAAAGTAAATTTACTCCGCGTTTTTTAAGTTTATTGTTAATGTTTTATAAATCTAATATGTCGGATAAAACGAACGCATCTTTATCGTCGATTCCTTCGCCGTTCTTGCGTGAGAATTGACGTTTTACGTTATCCAAATCCAACTGGTCAGAAATGGTATATACGTCAAGTTCGTTAACCATTTGTTTTACTTCTTCTGGGATAATAACAGGCTCTACTACCCTATATAGCATTTCAACGTTATAGAAACTTTGTTTCTTGTATTCGGGGATGTCTAACGTGCCGCAGAAGCGCGTAACGCCACCTAAATTAATATTTTCAAACAATGCACGGTTTACTTTGTTAACCTTCATATGCAAGAAAGTTACCCTTACACAAGCAAGGTGTTTTAAATAATAATCGACGTTTATCCCTGCCTTTCTTATTGCGTTTTCAGCGTCGTCTAATATAGATAAAACCCTATCGAAAATCTTTTCGTTCCATAGGTCCACGTGGCGATAAGTCCACTCAAAAGTAGCAACCCAGTAATTATCGTATATACTTTCAACGAAAGAACTGTAATGTTCCATTATTGCCGAGCATCTTTTAACGTAATCCCCCGCCGCTCCAAAATAATGCGTTAAGTATTCGTTATAAAGATCGTTTACACTTAAATTAGTATTCCACATTAACTTACTGTAAATGTAACATTTAAGATCGGCTTGCCAATCATTTAGACTTCCGTCCGAAGACTCAAACATTAAGTATTCAACACCCAAATTTTTAAAGCCTAAAATATTTTCTTTTATGCAATGTAGCGACGGGAAATACCAAAGGAACGTAGTAAAATCGGTATCGTACGCCCAAAAGAAAAATTTATGACAAACAGCGTGCCAACCCTTAATTCTTTCAGCAATCGCTGGCTGTCTATCGTCAAAATACGAATACGCAACGTTACTCCACCACGCCATCCTTATAATCAAGTTATCAACCGTAACTACGGTGTCGTCAATCGGGTAGTACTTGCCGTCTTCTTTTTTAATTACGGGCGGTTCTTTTGAATAGTTATAAGCAAAAGTTACTATGTTTATAGGTCGTCCGCCAAGTTCTCTATTAGACCACTCTTGAAGTTCGGTTGCAAGCATATTGCAAAATCTTATTAATATTCCGCTTCTGCCGTATTTGTCAACGAGTTCTTGTTCGTGGCTACCTTCTTCGTAAACCTTGAACGTTCTAGAATCTTCTTGCTCAAACTGAAAATAAAGCGCGTCAGGATTTGCAATAATATCCTTTTTCATTTCTTCAATTACTATTTTTGCCACCGAAACGTCTTTCGTTTGGTCAAGTTTACCGTCGTCGGTAATACCGTTAAGCAAGTCAATAGTAATATAATTTCTAAAATATGCGTAAAACTCGGGGTGCGTTTCTTGATACTTTTCCATAGGCACGAAATGGTGCATATTATGCGTTCCGTTTCTACCGTACATTAAGCACTCACCGCCAAGCCTTTCAGGCAAATGTCTGTGTTCGTTGCATTGCCTTTGCTTTAAGTGGTATATATCGTGCTCTTCTTCGCCCCTACCTTTAAGCATTTTACCGCTCAAATAACTTCTCATTGCAAATTCAGGGCGCTCAACCGTTTTACCTTCGTGAATAGTTAGGTCTTTTACGTTAGGAACGATTTCGCAATCCATATTGATAAACCTAACGCCAAAATATTTTTCCAAAAAATCGTATGCGCCGAATATCAAACCCCTGCCC
Organism: Clostridia bacterium; assembly: GCA_017503265.1. Taxonomy (GTDB): domain Bacteria; phylum Bacillota; class Clostridia; order Christensenellales; family Borkfalkiaceae; genus UBA1259. Next base: position 3,719 of record JAFVTK010000117.1, read on the forward strand.
GTTTTTGCGTTTAAATAAAGCGCGTCTTCGGTTACGTCAAGAATAAACCCGTCGCCGTTAAGGTCGGTATTAATAAGTTCAACCGCACTTTGTTCGTCGCGAGAAAAACCTATATTAAACGCCTTTTCGTGTTTAGGTTTATCTAGCGCAATTACGTCTAAAACACAACCGCAAGATTGTTCTATATATTTTTTAAGTTCGTTTGCCGCAAAGTCCGCAGGATTATTACCGCCTTTACAAGCGATAACGAAACCACTTTTACCATTATTGATAAAAACCATAAATTTTTCTCCTTTATTTAATAAATTCAAGCGTATGTTCGCCAGAAGTTATCTTTAAATTAACGCCGTTTTTACAAATTATAGGTTTACCGTCAAGTGAAAATTCACCTTTTATATAATCGATATTTACTATGCCCGTAAATCCGTTCGGAACTGAAAAGTTTATTTTTAATTTTTCAGTATTATCGTAACTTATCCCCGCCCTACCGAAACGCGTTTCTCTATATGCCTTAGCGGTAGATATCGTATTGATATATTTTGGCGAGAAAAGAATTTCCTTATCAGCATACCCGTTAAGGTCAAACCCTGCAACGTGTTCGTAAAGCCACGCAACCACGCTGCCGAACATAGGATGACAATGCGAATTATCTGTGCCACCGCTGATAGCGTCTTCTAAATCTTCTGCTTTTTTATAAGCAATCCATTTTTTGCTCCAATGTTCGCATAAGGTCGTTTCACCATCGAGCATCCAGTAATACGACGGATAAGTTTTTTGCGTCATAAGTTTATAGGCAAGGTCTTTTAATCCGTATCTCATAAAGCACTCGACAACCATAGGCGTAACCACGATACCAGTATCAAAATGGCAATCGTTTTCCACTTCGTAACGGTAGCGCACGTTTTCAACAACTTTTGCTATATGCTTTTCTTCTGGCACGCCAAAATACAGAGCAAGCACCGTTTCACCTTGAACGTTTTTAGAATAATATCCTTCTTTTTCATTAAAGAAATTATCGTTAATTGCTTTTCTTATTCTATCGCGCAGTTCAATCATATCTGCGTCGTCTTTACCATTTAAGATACGATAAAATTCACACGCATATTTTACACTAGCGTAAAAACAAACGGTTTCAAAAAATACACGGCTGGTTTGTTGTGGCATAGGCGATAACCAGTCGGCAAGCGTCCAAGGCCTATTATTTTCCCTTAAAATTAAATCTCCGTTATGTTTGCCGTTCAAAAAGCCCACCCACTTGTAAACTTGTGGCAACGCCTTTCTAAGCATTTCTTTATCGGCGGTAAACTTATACAAAATACGCGGTATTTCAACAATAGCGTACCCCCAAAAATATCCGCCGCCACCACAGCGATCTGGAATAGTATTAGGAACGTATCCGTCGGCAAGTTGCCCAGCGTAAATAACGTCAAGCCAGTTTTTTAAATAATTTTCTGCACCGTACGCGTAAAATAGACTATTGATGGTGAGTTGCGCGTCGCCCATATAAGCCGATTTTTCCCTATGTGGGCAGTCTGTCATAACGCCTGCGTGCATATTAGATAAAACCGTATAATAAAAACTGTCGTGAAGTTTATTAAAAAACCTGTCCGAACATTTGAAATCGCCTAATTTTTTGACGTTTCCGTGTATAAAATAAGACTGTATACTTTGAACGGTAAACGGTTTATCGCAAACTATTTTAACGTAGCGGTAACATCTCCAAGAAAATTTTGGTTCAATTAGATCGACCCCGCCACTTAAAACGTAAGTGTTTTGTTGTCTCAACTTTAACTGCGGGCTAGAATAACTGCTCGTTTTATAATTAAGCGTTTTTCCGTCGTCTTTTAACACTTCTGCATAAGAAACGGTAACTTTCGCGCCTTTTTCGCCCTGAATTTTGCAATAAATACCGCCCGTATGATTTTGTTTAAAATCGTAAACGACGTAGCCGTCGCCACTTTCAAAAATCGTTGCAGGAAAAATCTCGTCCAAAACGTCGTCGTTGTTTTCCGACGGTAAAAGCGTAATATCAACGTCTAATTCTTGTGCAGGAGAAAAAACACGTTCAGTTTTATTAAAATCGATTCTATCACCCCTAAACATTGTAGAATAGTTTTCAGTCGTACAAGACATACAAGATTTATCGCTTAAAACGTATTCTACACCATCTGAATAGTGATTTTCAATTTTGAATATCGTCATAATTTCGCCGAAACTGACTTTGGGAAAATTCTCGTCGGCAGAAAAGTCGGTCTCGTGAAAATATCCACCCGAAACTTCAATTTCTAAAACGTTTTTCCCTTCTTTTAAGAAGTAAGTCAACGGATACGCGTGAAAACGTGCGAAATAATCGTCTGGCTTAATCTCTAAAAGAGGTTCGCCTTCTCTCTTGCAGTAGTCGGTAAAGTTGGGTTTATAGTACGCGGCGTTAGTCTTTATACCGTTTATTTTAAAATCGTAAAAACCCAAACCGCATATATAAAGTGTAGAATCTAAAAGACCGTCTTTAATCATAAACTCCTTTTTAAAAACGCAAATACTCTCGTTAGCGTTCTCGGATTTTATCCATTTAGCGCCGCTTAAATCACCACACCATCTAAACGAAGATGTTTCTGAAATTTCGCTATTATTTTTAACAGCCCAAAATATCTGCTTTGCGCCGTAAAAACACGAAAGGTCAGCATATACTGAATTATCAACTGCTGGAAAACTTAAAACGCCGTTTCCATTTTCGGTAAGCGCTTTTTCGCTATCCGAAACTAAAATATCAAATTTATTAAACGCGTTACTTTCAAAAGTAAATAAAACTTTTTCCCTTTTAACGTTAATCGGATTTTGAAGTCCGTTGCATTTAAGATTATAGACGAATTGATTGCAAATCACTAGTTGCACTCCTTCTATTTTAGTTTACATAATTATTATACTATTATTATTATTTATAATCCACCCCGATAGTTGCATAAACACGCTCTGTATTGACTTTATGTAGCAAAATTAAGTTGATTTATTATAAAATACTTGACAAAAAACGAGTTGTACCATATACTTTGTTACATGAATAGGTATGCGAAATATTTAAGGTCAATAAGTCATTCCGAAGACTTTTTCGGCGGGGACACGAAAGAAGTGTTCTTTACGCACGTCATCACATACGGCGACGGCTTTTTTTACCACGACCATAAGTTTTACGAGATAATTTATATAACGCAAGGTAATATAAAACATATCGTAAACGGTGAGTGGTTAAATCTAAAATTAGGCGACATTTTATTTTTGCGTCCTAACGATTTGCACCTATATATTCGTGAAAACGAAGTAAAATGTTCACACCGCGACCTTATTATTGAAAAGAAGTTTTTTGAAGAAATGTGTAACTGGCTCAACGCCGACCTTTTAAAAACCTACTATTCCCCAACTTTGCCTTTTAAGGTGTCAATGTCGTCCGAACAAATTATTGCGCTTGAAGAGCATATTAAAAGAATAAATCAAAGCAATTTAGACGATTTTGAAAAGAAGATGACGCTTACCAAATCGCTAGTAATTGATTTACTTACAAAACTTTACACAAAAATTACGACCGATACATTTAACAGTTCATACCCACAACTTATAAATAGGATTATTGAAACGGCAAACGTAAACTACGCTAACCCCATACACACTATACTTAAAACGTTTAACTACGACAAAAGTTATATTTGTAGACAGTTTAAAAAGCACGTCGGTATGACGATGACTGACTACGTTAACAATTTACGCTTAAATTATGTTATCAGTCAACTTGCCCTAACGCGTAAAAATATCTTGGACATCAGTTATGAAGCAGGTTTTCACTCGGTATCATACTTAAACCACTTGTTTAAGAAAAAGTACGGCGTAACCCCGTCCGAATATAGAAAAGGTATTACTGCTAAAACCGAATAAAAAACGATATAAACAAAACTCCGCAAAGCAAGTGCTTTGCGGAGTTTTTGATTTAACTTAAAATTTTTAGTTAGCGTACACGGGAATAACGAAAACCCCTTCACCAGCATTAAGCGTAAGCGATAATGTGCCGCCTAGATCGTCCGCCGATAAAGCCCTTTCGCCACCACGATAAATTATAAATCCGTCTGCGCCGTCAAACGTTATACTTACGTTAGTAGTATTTCCGTTTAATGGATCGTCGTAACCAACTAACATATAGCCGTGGTTACCGTTTCCGTCAATCATTTCGCCTACGACTAATTCTCTATCCGTAGTAACGCTACTTACACCTGTCAAAGACGAAAGTTCCATTTCAGCAACAAGTTCAAACGCAGCGCACTTTACTGCATTTACAGGAGTGAAAGTTTTTGCGCCAACCCAAGTATCAAACGCTGCGAAAACGTTATCAACTTTATCGAGTTCCGCGTTGGTGTTTTTAACGAATTCATATAAATTCGTTTGTTCCTTTGCAAGCGTGATATACGCTCCGCCTTTACCCCAATCGTAACCGTAATACATCAAACGTTTTGCGCCAAACGCAATGTTCATATACGCTTGCCACTTTATTTCCGCTTCGGTAGACGGCAAACGGAAAGTTTCGGGATTATTAGTAGAGCCAACTTCGTCGTGCGCTTGAATATACGCGCCGAATTTAAAACCGTTATCTTTTGCGTTAATCGCGCCGATAAACGTTCTCTCTAACCAGTTTTCTCTAACGAAATGGCTGTACCCGTCAACTGACGCAACCCACTCACCGTTTTCTTGTTCAAGAATAAAAATTTTATCTTCGGTAAGCGCGCCTTTATTTATATACGCAGCTTTTTCTTCTTCGGTAAGATTAATAAGACCTGCTTGATTGTCGTGCAAAGGATATTCGTCAATGGTAAAATATTTATTTTTTGTATTGACTTTCTTTAAAACACTTACCCACAGTTCAACGTAACTGTTATACAATTTTTCTTTTGCTTCCGCCGTTCCGTTACCATAATATTTAGTACCACTACCGGGATAGGTGTAATAAAACTCGCCGTCGTCCGTGTAATCTCCGTCGCCGTTAGCGTCGTATCCGAAATCATCATAGTTTATATTACCGAAATAATCCATAGGTCCTATTCCGCTACTGTATCCGCCGAATAAATTGACGTAAAATTCAAGGTCGGTGTTTGCGTAATTATCATTAAACCAAGGAACGTAAACTCTATCAAATAATTCAAGTTGTCGCCAAGACGGCTCGTCCGCAATAAAAAATCCTTTTAGTGCGGGATATTTTGTAAAATCGATCCCCGAATAAGCGTCTTCAAAAACGTTATAATTGCGCCCCAGCAAACTAGTCTTGCTTGACGAATTCCAAACGTATTGACCAGTTATGTTCGTGTGTAACTGTATAAGCGCTTTAAGACCTTTTCTTTCACAAAGTTCTAACTTTTGTATTAACCCGTCAGCGCTTGGGGAAATGGAGTAAGTTCCATCACCGTTATCAGTTGCCATAACTACTATATTATAAGTGTTAAAATACGCGTCCGTATAATCTGTATTACTTTCCATATAACTTGACGTAGGGGGCTTATACGCCCCCACGTCGAGAGAAATATTATCTTCGTAAACTATTGCGTCCGCGTGGTTAGTTCAAACGGGTGTTTCCTTATAATACGCTAATTCGTCAAGCCAAGTTTCAATACAGTAACCTTTTCCACTTGATACAGCCATTTCCGTTAAAATACCAAACGTAATTTCAGTAGCGCCGTTATCATATCCCCTTGCAAGCAAAGTAGCAAAGTCTAAATTCCAAGTTACAAATGTATCTTTATCTGTAACTTCTAAATAAGGAATTCCATTTGTAACTAACTGATTGTTATTCATTCTATAATTGCTATCTGATATGGTTTCGCCATTTGAAACAAGACACAAATAATATCCGGACGCTTGACTTCCAGAATAAGCGGTTTCTCCACCGGCAACTATATCACCTAATTTTATTCTTACGCTTACACCTAAATTTCCATCAGTTGTATCAGTATTCAATTCCTCTGGCAATACAAGCGTAAATATTGCAAGACGTGCGGACGTAGACCAAGATTTATATCTAGCAACAACGGGTAGGATACGAAGCGCACCATCTTCTGCACCTTCTACACTAGAAACGTATTCCTTGGTATAAATAAATCCGCTAGGTATAGACATGTTAGAATCCTTGCTATATGTCTTAATATCTCCTTCATCACCTATCAATACTCTATTAATATAAGTATCGTCTTTGAAGGTCATCGGGAAGCCGGATGGCGCGTAATAATATACAACTTCGCTATATTCGGAACTATCACTATCATTAACCGCTTTTACTTTAATTTCAGCATCTACCGTAAGATTTGCTGACAAATCGTAACTTGTAGCGGTAGTTTCAATAGTTTCGCCGTTTACGTCAATTACATATCCAGTTGCACCGTCAACAGCATCCCAAGAAAGAACTTTTTCATCTGATAATACTACGTTAGTAGGCGTACCCACACCATAATAACTTATATCGTCAAGAACAAAGTTCGCCGTACGGCGTTGAGTATTTTGCCAACCATTTGTTGCCGCAAGTACAAACACTAATTTATAGTCGCCTACATTATAGAAAATGTCCAACTTATCATTAGGAATATACCATTCTATCCATTCACCAGCAGTTACAACAGTTTCTGCACCGTTAAAAATATCCCCGTCATTACCTTCGTGATAATATCCTGCAAGATAAGCCTGCGATTTAGTCCATTTCATACTATTAGTATCAGGAGTAGGATCAGCCAAACGTAAAGTTAAAGCACCATTATCTATAGCTGTTCCACTATATTTTTCAAACTTGATGCGTACTTTTATACCAGCGTAATCAAATGCAATTGCTTTTTGTAGATATACGGAGAAATACGAAAGTCTAATAGTTCCGCTTCTAGTACTAGTTACCGCTGTACCAAATTCAGCAGTTCCGACTGAAATCACGGGAGTGCTTTCCGTTTGAGATGAACCACTTCCTTTATAGAAATAATTTGAATAAGTAGCCGTGTGGTATTCCGCACCGGTAGTTGCAGAATTATTATAGTTGCCTATCGTATGGTTACCTGCTTCTAAATCTTCGATATAACTATCGTCGTTAAACGTAGCAAGTTCCATTTCACCGAGTTCGCGTGCAGTTTTGCTTGAAACGTTAGAATAAGTTCCAACGGTACCGTCGCCGTATGCAACGACTGAAACTTCTCTATCGCCGTCTAATAAGAACTTGGTTTCAGTAGTCTTAAACGTACCGCTTTCAGTTTTTACCAAATAGGTGGTTGCGTTTTCAACTGCTTCCCAAACTGCATAGCCACCACGGATTTTAACCGTTACGTCACCAAGAACGTCGGCATCTTCTGAAACGTAGCCTTCAAGTGCTTGAATTTGATTAGTCGTGAGTTTGTTGTCTACGTCATCACTATCTACAAGCAAGTCGCCTGCAAGAGTTGCGTTTGCAACTTCTCTAATTGAGCGTACAACCGTTGCCGTATAAGTGGTGTCTTCGCCTTCAACGATCTCTGCACCGCTTATAAATGCGCGCGCGTAAATTGAAGTAGCGTAATCAGTTTCAGGTATATTGTAGATAACTACGTTATACTGTTGATGTCCTTTTTTATCACTCTTAGTTTTCCAAGCGGTAGGATTAACCGTTTTAATATCCGTGCTTTCTTTAAACGGACTAAGTGAAATTTCCATACCAACGGTTATTCCGTCGTTAAGAACGTGTTCATCTGTATCCGCAAAATATTCGTCAGGAACGTATGCAGAAAAACGTATACCTGCTTTGTCGTCATAACGGATAGATGCACCGTCTTTAATACTGGGTGCAGTTGCTGCACTTGCAAAATTCATTGAAAAGATGCAAGCAACCAAACAAATGGAAAAGCACAACGTTAAAAGAATTTTTACTAAACTGTGTGTTCTTTTACTCATATTACACCTCCGTCCCCTGCTCTTCTTTACCGAAGTCGCCCCAATCCAGGAAGTTGTCGCCTGAAATAAGCAGCACGTCCAATTCCCAATGCTTTATTTCCACCGTTGGTGAAAAGTACTTTTTGTTCATTTTTTCCTCCTTTATTTTAAGTGCCGTTTATAGCACTGATTAATAATTTTATATTTGTTAAAGGGTTATCGCCCACCGCTTTTTAGCGGTGAGCGCCCGTTTATTTAGAATAATCCCTTATTCTGCTTCGTAGTATTCTATATAATCAAGATAGGTGTTTACGCGATATCCTGTGTTATTATTAGCAGTTTCACTGTGAACTACGAAGGATAATTCAGTAGAACCGTCAGTATAATAGGTCGCAAGTTGTTCTTTGGTTATATTCCAAGTTACCCAAGTTCCTATCGTTGCCTCAATATACGGATCTTTAACTTTGCTCTGCGCAACGCGTTCCGTATGTCCCGTGCTAACTGCGTCGTTATCTACTAAAATTAAGTAGTAAGTATTGTTTGCAGGTACTTTATACGCGGGATTACCTGATATAGCGGATTTAGTTCCACCGTCAATCTTAAATCTAATAGTGATACCGTCGTAAGTGCCGTCGTCAAGATCGTTTAGCGCTTCGGGTAGATCGATTGTAAACAATGCGTGTCTAGCGCTACCAGAAGTTTTATACCTGGTTAAAACGGGTTGAATATGAAGCGCGCCACCAGTTGAACCTTCAAAGCCCGAAATATATGTTTTTGCCATTTCAAGCGAAGAGAACCATTGTATATTGTTGTAGTCTCTACTCGACGTATATTCCGTAGGTTGAACGGTATTTTCTGCGCCCAACTTAACAATTTGTTGATAAAGTTCACTATCAAAAGCAGCAATCGTCTTGCCTTCAACTGAAATTTTTGCCCAAACTGCGCTGTAATCACCGTCTAAATAGCCTGGTTTAGCAAGCGCTTTAACTTTTGCAGTTACGTCGCCTTTGTTAAGATAACTTGAAATATCCAAACTGTTGTTTAGAGAAATAATTTCCGTACCGTTAACGTTTATTACGTAAGCCCTTGCATTGTCAACGGCTGTCCAAGTAAGAATACCGTTATCATCTGTTTCAAGGTTCGTAGGTGTACCTATCGCACTAAATTTCGAATATTCTGACGAACAATAAGTTGCGTCAGTAGGAATTGCCATAATTTCCGCTCTAAATACGTCTTCGGCAGTTAACCCTGCGGTTGCAATATCAAATTCGCCAACGCCACCGTCAACGTAATATTGAGAATACTTTTCAACACCTTCAACCGTCTTAACTATATTCAAGGTATAACGAGCCGCGCCGTCAACAACGTCCCAAAGAATTTTACCGTCTTCATAACGGAAATTTTGGGGTGCAGACAATGCGTTGCTGTAAAGTCTTACGTAATCCAAATAAACGTTACCTCTACCAGTCGTTCTAACAAGGTCGTAAAGGTTAAAGTTCATACTATCGTGATTTGTAGGAATTTCACACAAAACTTTTACGGTGTAAGAATAATCGTCGCCTGCTTGATAGAATTCTTCGTCAGTAGTTATATCGTAGGTGAAAGAAGTATTCTCATCTATGCTATATCCTTCATCTATCGAATACATAGTATAAGTATTTGTAGTTTCTTCATCATCAGGGCCAGTTTTAGTAACCTCTATTTGATAACCGTATTCGTTGCCCGATTTAGTCCAACTTACAACCGTACCATCTAAACTCATAGTAGAACAAGTTTTAGTCGTATATGTTGAATAATATTGATTGCTTTTACCTATAAGCGTGCTTTTATCTAGTTGTAAAACGTGCCATTGATCGTTTTGAGCCTCGGTTATATGCATACCAAACTCCGCTTTATTCCCATACCCTGCTGGCTGGTTTACGAAAAACCAAGTATCGTCACGCCAAGTTTTAGAGTCTACTTTAAAGCGGACTTCCATACCAGACCAACTTGTATCGTTGGTATCAAGTTTAATCATTTCAGGAAGTAAAATCTTAAATACGCCCCAACCGTAGTTACCCGAGCGAACGCGGAGTTTTAACGCACCGCCAGTTGAACCTGCAACTTCTTCTTCGGAAAGCCACTCAATTTCATCAGGTGCTAACGTGATTTTAGAATCAACAGCCGTTCTAACGTCAAGTTCGTAGTTAGGGTCGTCAAACGCCATAAGTACGCCGTCAGCAAGCGGTGTTCTGTTGCGGTAAGTAGCCATATTAGAATCAACGTAGTTGCGATTGTCGCCCTTTGCCGTTACGCCGACGTAAAAGCCGACCTTGCTGAATATTTCACTCGTAAACGAAGTACCGTTTACTTCAACGGGGTCGCCACCGTTTACCGTTACTTCGTAACTGCTGGCATTATCAATTGCACTCCAAGTCAACGTGTCGCCGTCTACCGTGAAGTTTTTAGGTGCGGTAAGCCTGCTACAAACGTATGCCGTAATTGATTTAGTCGGTATATCGGAAGCCTTTTTACCGTCTCTATACGCAACGTATTCTATTTTCCACTTTCCTAGCGAATAAAACGAAAGATAAACTTGTTCGGAAGGTTCGCTTTCTTCAACCAAATCTCCTTTTGCGTTATACGCTTTTACTGCAACTTGTACCCCGTCTATACGGTCAAGATTAGAATCAAATACACCTGCAATAGGCGTGGTGTAACCGTCACCGCGCGCAAACACGAGTTCTGTTGCGTCAGTTTGAATAACTATTCTTGCATCTGTTTTACCGCAACCTACAATTCCTACGGAAAAACACATTATCGCTATCAACAATAACGTAAGTATACCTGTTTTCCTTTTTTTCATAGAGATATCTCCTTAAATTATTTTGTGTTCGGCGGTTTTCACCGCCGAACGAATAACAAACGTTTTAATCGTTTGAAGTTGAGCCACCTTGTTGTTTATACGCCAAAACGTCATTTGTCCACTCACTTCTATAAGTTTTCAAAGCATCGTCAAAGACTGTATCAGCCGAATATTCATCTAGTTTAAGTCCATTACACAAATTTTTAATGATTGTTCTCACGTTTGGAATCGGGTCAAAGTCCGCAATGTAAGTGAATAAATATTCTTGTGAGTCAGAAGAAATAATGTGTCTAGTCTTTTTAGAAATTTCGAGAAATTGATTAATAAAATTAGACCTTTCAAAACCGAGTTGTTCTTCTGTAATTTCCGTACCAAAAGGCAACGTGTTAACTCCGTTATTGCATTTTGCAGCAATAAGCGCCGCTTCGTCGCTTGCAAGGTATCTTATAAAGTCTTTTGCGCCTTGCTTATTGTTTGCATACTTGGGTACTATCATACCGCCAGCCATATACGAACCACTCATAGAACGCGCTTCAAGAATAATTTCTATGTCGTCGTCAGTTACGCCTGCGGGTTTAGTTGCGCTTTCCCCTAATAAAATATTGTCAACGTAATCTATAACTTCACGAAGTTCCGCCTCATTGTCAATACTAGGTGTACGTTCGATAATTGCACTTGCAACGGGGATTTTCATCATTCCGAGTTCTTGGGGTACGCCTGCAGATTCTTGTTCAGCAAGCATCCAGTCCATTTCTTGTTCAACAAAGCCGCCTTGTGCCATAAATACGCCCATTTTATAATCACCAAAAGGTATACCCGACAATATAACTTGACCTTCAGATTGATTTACTACGCCAGAGTCAGGTTGTAAATATCCATTTGATTTAGAATAAATATCTTCCATTGTTTGGTAATATGCTTTAATTTCATTTTTATATTTACTATAAACGGTAGGAGCACTTTCATCAAACGTCCATTTTTGTGTAGCGCTATCGTAATATCTACCCATTAAAAATTGTTCGTATGCTTCGTAACCGATTAATTGAGCAAACCAAGTTTTATGCATATAGTTTACGTAGTCACCGCTATCGGTATCGCCAAAAGCGCCCGTCAAAAGATAGTAACCGGTGTTGCTATTTTTAATAGCGTCACCCATTTCTATAAACTCGTTAGTAGTTCTAGGAAGAGTATATCCATCAGGGAATATTTCGTCTAAAACGGTTTTATTATATGCATAGTTCGTGCCAGCACCCGAACCGCCCTTGGGCATGATATAATTTTGAGCGCCGCTATTCTCATAATATTCGTAACTATATTGGCTTACCTTTTCTATAATTTTCTTTTGCCCTTCTTCACCGATTGGATAACTGTTATATACGTCGGATAAGTCTTCGTAATACGCTATACCGTCTTCCATATGAAGTCCCAAAATATACAAGTCGCCACAGTTAACGCCCGATTCTACTTTTGCAAGGTCGCTACCGCCGTCCAAAGACTTCTTTAAATTAATGTAAGTGTCTTCGTTATGGTCGGTCATATACTTTCTTGCAATCTCGGTAATCCATTCTTTACCGTATGCGTCGTAAGCATAATAAACCACAACTTCGTTAGGTCTATTTTTGAACTCTGTTAAGTCCCCCGTTTCGGGTGCTTTACAACCCGTAAACGCCGTAACGGCAATTAAGACTGCCGCAAAAAGTGCTATAATTTTTTTCATCTTGTTTCTCCTTTATATAAATTTTATTTTTTATGATTTTAACCTTTGATACCGCCGCTCATATTAATATTCATAAGCGTATCTTGGAAAGAAATATAAAGTACGATAATAGGTGTCGCCGCAACGAATAGCCCTGCAAAGTATACTGGCCAGTTCAAACTTCTACCCTGCAACATTTGATAGGTATAAAAACCTGATGCAAGAGTGGGATAACTTGGTAAGTATACTAGCGTGC
>JAFVTK010000118.1 GCA_017503265.1 Clostridia bacterium
GACGACTGGTCTATAAATATAACGCTGTTATCGTTTATTAAGGTAACGGCTTTTTTTGCTATTTCGGTTTTTGCCTGTGCGTTTTGTGCAAACCTAAAATCAAAAACGGTAACTTTTGAAAGTTCGCTTACAAGATGCGCGCCACCGTAACTGCGTTTAACGTAGCCTTTATTTTCCATTGCGGTTAAATCACTGCGAATACTTGATTCGCTTGCAAAAAGTTGTTTGCACAAACTTTTTACGGATACAAACCCGTCGGATTTTTTTAATACTGATAAAATTTCTTGCTCTCTTTGGCTTTTTAACATACTTCACCTTGCGCGTTATTGACTGATTTGTCAAGTTTATATGACAATATTTCTATTTTTTGATTGTTTAATGATTGTTGTTTGTTTGATTTTGACTTTTGTTGACTGTTTTATTATAATACATATAAATTAAAAAGTAAACTTTTTGGAGAATATTTATGGATATAAATCAGATGCTTAAAGGTATAAACTGTTCGTGTGGTAAAACTCACGCTTGCCCTATAAAATTAGTATACGTTGAAGATGGTGCTATTTCTAAACTTGGCGAAGTGTTAAAAGACTTTAATAAAATCTTGTTAGTTGCTGATGAAAATACGTTTGTCGCTGCTGGCGAAAAGGTGAAAAAAGAGTTGTCAAATAAAATAGTAAAGCAAGTTGTGTTTTCGGGGGAAACCGTGCTTATACCTAACGAGCAGAGTATCGACAGAGTAAAGGATAATTGTAAAGATATAGATTTTATTTTAGGTATTGGCTCGGGTGTTATCCAAGACTTATGTAAATACGTTTCTTTTGTGGAAAAAATTCCTTACGCAATAGTCGCTACCGCGCCGTCAATGGACGGGTATGCGTCAAGCGGTGCGGCAATGATTACGGGCGGTATGAAAGTTACTTACTCTGCTGGTTTGCCGTACGCGATAATTGCCGATACTGACGTTTTGTTTAACGCCCCGTTAGATATGATTAAGGCTGGCTACGGCGATATAATCGGTAAGTATTCTTCATTAAACGACTGGAAATTATCCGCGCTTGTAAGCGGTGAATATTTTTGCGATTATATTTATCAAACGACTATGGATATGGTTAAAAAGACGGTATCCGTTGCGGACGGACTTTTAAAGGGTGATAAAAACAGTATAAAAGTTTTAACCGAAGCGCTTATCGTGGTGGGGATACTTATGAGTTTTGCAGGGAATTCTCGTCCAGCGTCGGGCTCGGAGCATCACCTTTCACATTTCTTTGAAATAGTTGGTATAGTAACCGATACGCCGTATTTTGCGCACGGAACTGACGTTGCCTATTCGACGGTAATAACTGCGCAAATTAGGGAGCAACTTATTAAAATGAAGTTCCCAAAAAAGATATATCGAACTACTGATGAAAAATTGAAAGAAGAACTACGTTCTGTTTATTATTCGGTAGCGGACGGGTGCTATAACTTGCAAAAGAAACTTGGAACTTACAAAAATAACCGCATAGACGTTTATTTGGAAAAAGAAGAAAAAATTAAAGAGATATTAAAAGAAATGCCGTCGGCAAAAGAAATCGAAAGGCTGTTGGCGTTGGTAAAGTTGGATATTAAAGAATATTATGCGCTTTACGGCAAAGAAAAAATCAATAATGCAAAAAGTTACGCAAAAGATTTAAAAGATAGATATACCGTGCTTTGGTTAAATTACGATTTAAACGGCGTTAGATAGGAGAAAATTATGGATAAAAACAAAATAAAACTCATTGCTATGGATTTAGACGGGACGCTTTCGCAACACAAACAATTTTTGCCCGACCGCAATAAAAAGGCGTTGAAAATTTTAGATGAAAAATATTTGCTGGTTATGATGGGCGCAGGGCAAGTTATGCGCGTATTTAATCAAATGGAACAATTTCCGATAGATATCGTTGGTAATTACGGACTTCAATTTGGTAGGTATAATCATAAAAGCAAAAACATTGATATTGAGCGTGATCTTTCTTTTCCTGTGGATAAAGTAAAAATTGAAGAAAAGGTATGGGCGTTAAGGGAAAAATACGGATATACCGATTTTAAGGGTGATAACGTAGAATTTCATCCGTCGGGGTGTATAACGTTTCCGTTACTCGGTACGAAAGCCGAACTTAAAGATAAACTTGCGTTTGACCCGGATAGAATAAAGCGCCGTGCCATTTACGACGACGTTTGTTCGTATTTTTCTGATTATAACGTTTTTGTCGGTGGCTCGTCGTCGTTTGATTTTGCACCTAGACCGTACGATAAATATTATGCGTTAGACTTATATTGCAAAGAAAAGGGAGTTTCGCACAAGCAAGTAGTGTTTGTTGGCGACGATTACGGACTGGGTGGAAACGACAGTTCGGTTTATAATTCCGACTTTAATTTTTTAACGATAGACGATTTTATGGACTTTCCGAAAGTAGTAAAAGATTTGTTGTAAATAGTTAAAAATTTACAAAAAACCGTGTAAAATCTCTTGCTATAAACTTTCTTTTGTGTTAGAATATACAAGCAAAAAATTCGCACCCGTGCGCGCGTGGGGTTTTCGTGTTCCCGAAAATAAAATTTTCTAGTCGGGGATGTAACTTCAAAATTTATGGCGGCGGGGAGGCAGAACGGAGGTATTTTA
>JAFVTK010000119.1 GCA_017503265.1 Clostridia bacterium
GGTCAAGGCTTTGCAGGCCCGTGCCTTACCGCTTGGCTATGGCGCCACCGTGATATAGGGTAAACCCGATAATAAAAAAATGGAGCGGGAAACGAGATTCGAACTCGCGACATTCGCCTTGGCAAGGCGACGCTCTACCACTGAGCCATTCCCGCAACGTATTGTGCAATAGCGAAATAATGGTGGGAACAATAGGGCTCGAACCTATGACCCTCTGCTTGTAAGGCAGATGCTCTCCCAGCTGAGCTATGCTCCCGTGTCTCTCGCTATTGCTGATATAATATACCAAATTTAAAAATAAAAGGCAAGTGTTTTTAATGGGTTTTTTAAATTTTTTTAAAAAATTTTTATTAAAAGATTTTATGGTAGTATTTGATATGATTTTTATAATATCTTAAAATACATAAAGCCTATAAAAACAAGAAAAATACTTGACCTTTTTAGTTTTATTGTATTACAATATATGCATTAAATTTAAATATAGTGTGTTAATTAGGGAGTAGATATGTACGCTGTTGGTGTTGATATAGGTGGGATGAGTATTAAAGTAGGAATTGTATCTGACAAGGGAAAAATTATTGCGGAAAATCGTGTAAAAACAGCGAAGACTGCCGAACAATGTATTAAAAATATGGTTGAGCAGATTAATAGTTTATTTAAGGAAAATAATTTAACTATTAACGAGATTAGCGGTATAGGTATAGGTTGTCCTGGCGCAGTAACAAGTCAAACTGGCGTAGTTGATTTTTTACCAAATCTTGGTTGGGAGAACGTTCCGCTTGCCGACGAGTTGAGAAAAAGTTTTAATACCACTATTAAAATTTCAAACGACGCAAACGTAGCGGCACTTGGTGAAGCGATATACGGTGCAGCAAAAAATTATAATACGAGTATAATGTTTACGCTTGGCACAGGCGTCGGTGGTGGGATGATTATTGACAAAAAACTTTTTGAAGGTGGATTTTCGCGTGGTGCGGAATTAGGACACATAACGTTGTTTTTAGACGGCGAACCTTGTACCTGTGGTCGTCGCGGATGTATTGAGTGTTATACTTCTGCAACTGCGCTTATCAAACAAACAAAAAATGCAATGTTGAAAAATAAGGCAAGCACCATGTGGGAATTTGTAGATGGTGATATTGATAAGGTTGATGGTAGGACTGCCTTTGAGTGCTCTAAAACAGGCGATAAAACAGCAATTGAAGTAGTTGATACATACGTTTATTATTTAAGTGAAAGCGTGCTTAATATGCTTAATATTTTTAGACCTGATGCGTTTATATTAGGTGGTGGAATAAGTGCGCAAGGCAATTATTTAACCGATAAAATCAAAGCGTATTGCGAGAAGTTTGATTATGGTTATAAACGTGCGCCCAGAACAGAAATAATTTGTGCAACACTTGGCAATGCGGCAGGAATAATCGGCGCAGCGGCATTAGTTAATAATTAATAAAAAACGCTCCTAATTTTAGGGGCGTTTTTTTGTAGTTGTTATAAAACGTTATCGGCTTTGATTGAGTTGACGTATTCAGTAGGGGACATATCGGTATGCAATTTAAATTGCCTACTAAAATAGTAAACCGAAGAAAATCCTAGCGAGTCGGCAATTTCGCTTACAGTAAATTTTTGTTGGCTTAAAAGTTTTTTTGCTCGATCAATTTTTAAGTCAATATAATATTGAATAACGGAATTTCCAGTTTGTTTTTTAAATTGCGCTTTAATGTAACTTTTACTAAACCCGAGACGATATGAGATCTCGTCTAAATTAATATTTTCCGCAACGTCAAGTTTATCTTTTAAAATCGCTTTTACGCTGTCAACGATTTTATTTGAACTTAAATTTATACTTACTCCGTCGTTAGATTTGTGTTGACTTTTATCTTTGCGCAGTAGTGAAATTATAAGTAATTCAGTACAGTTTTTAATAATTTGTTCTCCGCCGAAAGGGGCAGAATTCTTTTTAGTCATTTTAGTTAAATATATATCGTTTAACTTATCTTCATAACTAATTTTTGCTTCGTGTATAACTTTATTTAAAAGCGATTTTTCATATTCGTCAAGTGAAATGATTTTACCGCCTAAAAGTTTAAGAGCGGGGCTTTTGCACTCAAACGTAATAATTGCAGAGTTAGCAAATTCGTCGTTAGTGTAAATAGTGTGTTTTTCGTTTGGTTTATGGAAAAACGTATCACCTTGTTTAAGTGAATATTCTTTATCGTCAGCGACGACTATTGCGTTTCCACTGTCAATAAACACCATTTCCCAAAAGTCGTGCGCTTCACCTTTAAAACGGAAATTTCTTCCGTACTTAAAATAATGTATGGTGTATATTCCCGAAACTTTTATCGGGCAACCTAACGAGTTTTTAATAAAATTTTTATTTTCAGTATTCATAATTTAATAATATACCATTTTTTAAGAAATTGCAAGCAAAAGTGTCCTTTTGTGCAAATTGTTGTTTTTATTTTATAACTGCTTTTAATATTTAATATAGTATAATAAAAGAAAAAGGAGAAATTTACTTATGAAATTTGTTCCCGTGTACGATAAGACTTTTAACCCCATTAGCGTAGTTCTTCGCGATTTTAAGGAAAAAGTTTTAAAAGAAGAAAATAAAACGTTAAAGATTTGTGTTGAGAGAAATGATAACTATAATTATATCTATCAACTTCAAATTTTCGCCGATAATAATAAGCGTGAAGAAAATTACGGTATAGCCGAACGCTTAATAAAATCTATTTTATGGGTAGTTGGCGGTTATAAAATTTATATCGACGGCGATGATTACGTTTATGATAAAATTAAAGACGATTATACTTTAACTGGTAAACGCGCGTTTGACGTTGATTTTATGCAAACTGTTTACGAAAAGACTTTTGAAGTTATTAAAGCAGAAGGCGAGGCGTTTCCAAAGGCGAATAATTGTAGCGTTAAAATAGGCGGACATCTTGATGGATGTAGAATAGGCTTTGATGCTGGCGGAAGTGATAGAAAAGTAAGCGCCGTTATCGATGGCAAGGTTGTTTATAGTGAAGAAGTAGTATGGTTCCCGAAAACTAATTCTGATTACCACTATCATTACGAAGGCATTATGGCGGCAATGAAAACCGCTGCGTCTAAAATGCCAAGGGTAGATGCTATCGGCGTATCAAGTGCGGGCGTTTATATTAATAACAAAATTATGGTTGCTTCGCTCTTTTTGAAAGTGCCAAAAGAAGATTATAAACCCTACGTTCAAAATATGTATATTGACATTGCAAAAGAAATCGGCGCACCGTTAGAAGTTGCTAACGACGGTGACGTTACTGCTCTTGCTGGCGCGATTGATTTGAAAGATAATTGCGTGTTAGGTATTGCTATGGGTACTAGCGAAGCGGTTGGTTATATTAACGACAAAGGATTGCTTAACGGTTGGCTTTCCGAAGTTGCTTTCGTTCCAGTTGATTATAGTAAAGACGCAATGATTGACGAGTGGAGTGGTGATTACGGTTGTGGTGTAAAATATTTTTCGCAAGACGGTGTAATTAAGCTTGCGGAAAATGCGGGATACAAATTCCCCGAAGGCGCATCACCGGCTGAAAAATTGAAAGAAGTTCAAAAACTTATGCTTTCAGGTGATGCAATGGCTAAGCAAATATACGAAGATATAGGTGTTTATTTGGGTTATGCAATTCCTTATTATTCGGAATTTTATAAAATTAAGCACTTGTTATTACTCGGCAGAGTTACCAGCGGTGAAGGTGGTAGCATAATCGTAAATAAAGCCAAAGAAGTTTTGAAAGCGGAATTCCCTGAATACGCTGATATAAATATTACTATGCCTGACGAATCAAATAAACGCGTTGGACAAAGTATAGCGGCAGCGTCGTTGCCTGAAATTAAATAAAAGTTTAGATAATTATTGACAATTTAATTAATCAATGATAAAATAAGAAAAAGGAGAAATGAAAATGAAACACACGGAAACTTTAATGTGGAAAGAAATTAACGAAACTCCAAGAATTTTTGGGGAAATTCAAGGCGCAAATGCTGAAGTTATGCAAAAACTCGTTGCGGATATTAAAGCAGGTAGCGCAACTAACTTTGTTGCTGCTGCTCGTGGTACGAGTGATCACGCATTGATTTATTTTAAGTATTTGCTTGAAGTTAATTCTCAATATACCGTCGGTTTATCAGCACCTAGCGTAGTAACCCTTTACAAAGGTAAAATTAATTATTCTAACAGCATAGTAATCGGCTGCTCGCAAAGTGGTAAGGCTGCTGACGTTTTGGAAGTTATTAGAAAGGGTAATGAGCAAGGCGCTATTACGATTGCTATAACCAACGATCAAGAAAGCCCGATGGCAAAAGAAGCAAAATACCATCTTTTCTGTAAGGCTGGTGAAGAAAAAAGTGTTGCTGCAACCAAAACGTTTAGTTCTCAATTATTTATAATGTTATGGCTTGCTGCTGAACTTTCTGGTAATAAGGAAGACCTTTTACACGTTAAAACTCTCAAACAAGAAATTGAAAAGGTTATTCCTGAAATTGACGCTCTTACCACCAAGTATGCAGACAAGTTTAAGGATATGAAGAGCGGTTTCGTTCTTTCACGCGGTATGACTTACGCTATTGCGTTAGAAGCAACCCTTAAATTGCAAGAAACTTGCTATATCCAGATGAAAGGTTATGCGGGTAGTGATTTCTATCACGGACCTATGGCAATGGTTAACGAAGCAACGCCCGTTATCATTTATTGTGCTAAAAATAACGGTGATGCTGAAATGCAAAAACTCGTTCGCGAAGACCAAATTAAGTGTATCGATAAAATGATAAGTTTAAATGCACCTGTACTTTTGGTTACCAACGACCACGTTCTTACGGGCAAAGCAAAATGTAACGACGCGCTTATTGACTTTGGTGTTCCAGAAGAAGTTTGTATGTTTGCTTTTGCGCTTTTTGCACAAATGCTTGCTTGCAAAATTTCTTGCGGTATAGGTAATAATCCTGATGCCCCCAGAGCGCTTAACAAAGTAACTATTACGAAATAATTTTTTGATAGGAATTCTATAATGAGATTTGAACTTAAAGAAAATAGAGCAGGCGGAGAAATTAAAGACTTTTTAACTACGGTTGACGTTATTAAAAGCGATAAAGATTTGACTTTTGAATTTTATTGTAAAAATTCTAAATTTTTTAGTGCTTCAAACGAATACAACGGTCCTATTTTTGACGGCGACGTTTGCGAAGCGTTTATTTGCTCGGAAGAGGATTACTGGTATTATGAAATTGAAGTTGCCCCCAACGGCTGTGTTTTCTTAAATAAAATACATAATCTTGGGGTTGGGCAATATGAAGCATACCCGATAGAAACTAATTTTATTAAGTCGGAAGTTGAAATATTGTCTGATACGGATTATAGAGTAAAATTTATAGTTCCGCTAGATAAAATCGGCTATGATGAAAAAAGGGGAATTAAGTATAACGTTTATAGGATAGAGACCGAAGGCGGTTTTACTGATAAAAACTTGCTAGCGTTAAATCCCACCCTTTGTGATACTTTCCACGTCTTTGAGTCTTTCATAGAATTAAAATAATTAAAAGAAAAACGGCTTTTGTTACGCAAAAGCCGTTTTTGATTTTATCGTCTTATTTAATTCTTTCAATAAGGTAGGGTATTGATTTTTCAAATTCTACGCCGTACCAGTTGTGATTTTTGTTATTTACGGTGTTTTTTATGCTGTCAACGGTAAAATCTACTGCAATAGCGAGCGCTTCATTGAGCGGTTTATCAATAGTTAGCGCGCCGCATAAAGCGCTGGCAAAAACGTCACCCGTACCGTGAAAACTGAAAGGTAAACGCTCGCGGAAACAGGAAAAATACTCGTTCTTTTCGCGGTCGTAGCCGTATACGCCAAGATTTATACCGTCTAACGAAATCCCTGTTAATACGGCTTTTTTTGCGCCTAAATCGGTAAGTTTTTTTAGCATTTCTTTAACGTATAATTCGTCGTAGTTATTTTCTGCGTACGGAACGTTAAGCATAAAAGATGCTTCTGTTAAATTTGGAACTATAATATCTGCTTTTGAACACAGTTTAGCCATTGCAAAAGCAA
>JAFVTK010000120.1 GCA_017503265.1 Clostridia bacterium
TAATAATCAAAATATTTTTCTTTTGCGCTTTTTTGCCTTTCGTCTTCCCACTCCTCGGGATAGCAAGCGTCTTCTTCTTTATTATCCGCTTCTCTCATTAAATCGTAAAGCGTTTTACTCTTTGACATTTTTCACCTTTTTTACAGTTTTTACAAAGCCTGCATTTGCTTTTCTTTAAGTATTTGATTGCATAAAATACACTTAACATTATTATTATAACAATTAAAACGGATAAAAGCAAGCCTAATCGCCTTTCAATTAAAAATCCTATTGAGTTTATAACAAAAGATACGATATATGCTGATAGCGTTTGAAATAATAGCATACCTAAAAACCACTTTTTTCCAAGTTCAGCGTGCGCAGTAGCAAGACTTGCTATACACGGCGGTGATAAAAGTATAAAAGCCATAAATGCATACGCGGAATAAGCGCTGTTAAAAACAGTATGTACGTCTTGACTGATAAGCGATAAAGTTTCAACTACCGCTTCTTTTGCAAAAAAACCAGAAATGATCGCTACGGACGCTTGCCAACTGCCAAAGCCTAATGGATAAAATAAATATTTTAATGCGTTACCTATAACGAACAAGAAACTTTTTTCTATATCACTGCCGACGTAACCGCTTACACCTACGCTCATTAATAACCACAAAAATACCGATACGGCAAATACTATTAAACCTGCTTTGGTTGTAAACTCTTTAACTTTTTCAATTAAAACAAACAGCACGTCTTTGCCTGACGGAAACCGTAATGGTGGTATTTCCATTAAAAATCCACCGTTGTTTGACTTAAAGGCATTAAAACGCTTTAATATTATACCAAATATACCTACGCACAGTATCCCTAGAAAATACATTGATGCAGCAATCAACGCACTACCGCTAAAAAATACCGTAGAAAACCACGCGAACACGGCAGTTTTTGCACCGCACGGCATAAACGGAGATAAAAACACGGTCATACGACGCTCATTTTCACCTTCAATAGTTCGTGTAGCCATTATCCCAGTAACCGTACAACCGCAAGAAACTATCATAGGTAAAAGTGATTTTCCACCAAGTCCAAACGAACGAAAAAAGCGGTCAAGCAAAAATGCAACGCGCGCAGCGTAACCACTTTCTTCAATTATTGCCATTAACGCAAATAATACTAAAATTTGTGGTAAAAACGAAGTAACCCCACCTATTGAACTTATAACGGCGTTGCATAGTAAAGAAATTATCCACTCTGACACTCCTGCGCCTATAAGTTTTATTTCAACCGTTTTACTAAAAACCTCAAAAGCATACGAAATTTTTTTACCGATTAAACCACCTATATTTATTGACAAAAAATAAACTAGCACCATAACCGCAAAAAATATAGGTATTCCCCAAACCCTATGCATAAGCACGTTGTCGGCCTTTTCTGTAAACGTTTGCATTTTAATGGTTGGTTTATTAATTATATTTTTTATATTTTTTTCAATAAAATCATATCGCTTATTTACGGTAGTTTTGCCTTTATAATCGTTTAGATTATGCAAAAATGGCTTTTTTTCGTTATTTATTGCAACGTTAATCAATTCGTCAACGTTAAAATTTTTAAGTGCGGAAACGGGAATTACAGGCACGCCGAAAAGTTTAGATAGTTCTTTATCGTTAAGTTTATCGCCTTTCTTTTCAATCTGATCGCACATATTAACGGCTATAACCATAGGAATTTTTAACGTGGTAAGTTCAGTCGTTAAATATAAATTTCGTTCTAAATTAGTGCCGTCAACCACGTTTATTATTACTTTTGGTGGGGTTTTAATAAGATATTTATACGCCGCAGTTTCGTCATTTGCACCAGTTTTTAACGCGTATAATCCAGGCAAGTCCACTATTTTTATTCGTTTATTCTTTTTATATTCGCCTTCTTTTTTCTCTACCGTAACGCCCGTCCAGTTAC
The DNA here is from genome assembly GCA_017503265.1 of Clostridia bacterium. Lineage (GTDB taxonomy): Bacteria > Bacillota > Clostridia > Christensenellales > Borkfalkiaceae > UBA1259. The sequence continues at coordinate 1,936 of JAFVTK010000120.1, forward strand.
CCACTTTTTGATAAGTGCCTGTAAGCGCGTTAAATAAAGTTGTTTTACCACAATTAGGATTGCCCACTAACGCAATAATGTCGTTCATTTTTACTCCATTACAATTTTTGACGCTTCATCTTTTCTAATTGCAAGATAAAAGTCGCGCACTTTAATTTGAAAAGGATCTCCCAAAGGCGCTTTTCGTACAAGTGTAACTTTTACACCTTCAATAACGCCTAAATGATTTAACCTGCTTTTTAATACGGGTAAATTGTTTAACTCTTTAACCTTTCCACTTTGACCTATTTTAAAATTAGATAATAACATCAATATAGTGTATGAGTAAAAATTTTTTAAAATGAAAAACCGTTGCAAATTGCAACGGTTTTTTAATTAAATTAGTCAACGAGTTCGATAATAACGACTTCGGCTGCATCACCTTTACGAGGTCCAAGTTTATAAATTCTGGTGTATCCACCGCCTTGACCTTTTTCTTCTTTACGAGAAGCGTATTTGGGTGCATATTCGTCAAAAATCTTTTCGATCAAAGGATATTTGATAGCCTTGGTTCTCTTCTTGAAATCGGGTTTGCTTTCTTTAAAGCCCTTAACTTCTTGCAAGTCGTTAACCATAGACATAATTTTCCTTCTTGCGTTGAGTTTCTTTACGCCGTCCTTAATGAGGGTTTTGCTAGTTTCTTTACCCTTTCCGTCAGCAACCTTAACTTCGGTTTCTACGGTATCAGCATAGGTGTTAACTGCAAGCGTAATAATTTTTGCAACGTACGAAGCAACTTCTTTTGCTCTTGCTTCGGTAGTTTCGATTTTGCCGTGCCACAAAAGCGCGGACGCTTGATTTTTAATAAGCGCTATTCTTTGCGTAGCGTTTACGCCTAATTTTCTTGCCATTGTATTAGTCCTCCTTGTCCTTTAACTTTAAGCCGTAACTTTCGAGTTTGTAAATAACTTCGTCGAGAGATTTTTTGCCCAAGTTGCGGACTTTAAGCATATCGTCTTCGGTTTTCTTCGTTAAATCTTCTACGGTGTGTATGTTTGCCCTCTTCAAGCAGTTGTAAGAACGTACCGATAAATCCATTTCTTCAATAGTTTGTTCCAAAATCTTGGTTCTCTTGTCGATTTCGGGCGGTACTAAAATACCGATATTGCCTATTTCTGACAAAGATACGAACATTCTAATGTGTTCTTCCATGATTTTTGCCGCCAAACTAACGATATCTCTACCAGAGAACGCGCCGTTCGTCCAAACTTCAAGCGTAAGTTTATCAAAGTCAACGCTTTGACCTACGCGGGTTGCGGTTACGTTATAACTTACTTTCTTAACGGGGGTATAAATACTGTCGATTGCGATATTATCGATAATGTCGGTCTTATGTTCGTCAGCGCCCTGATAACCACGGCCTCTGCCTACGGTAAGTTCCATTTCGAGTTTTCCGCCTTCGTCTACGGTACAAATATAGAGATCGGGATTAAGGACTTCCATATCTGCGTCGCATTCGATATCGCCTGCTTTAACTACGCAAGGACCTTTTTTAACGAGTTTAACCGTCTTTTTGTAATCCTTGTCCATTGAAGTAGACTTAAAAGTTACGCACTTTAAGTTAAGAATTATTTCAGTTACGTCTTCTTTAATCTTGGGAACGGCTGAAAATTCATGTTTTACACCGAGATCTTCGGCAAACTTAATGTTTTGGATTGCTATTCCAGGTAATGCGGAAAGCAATATCCTTCTAAGTGCGTTACCGAGCGTTAATCCGAAACCTTTTTCCAAAGGTTCTACGATAACTTTCGCATAACTTCCGTTTTCGTTTTCTTCCACTGCTATTTTCGGCATTTCAATTTCCATCATAAGAAATTATCCTCCTTAAAAAATAGTTTCGATATAGATTATTGCGGGAATTCTTGTCAAGACGTGGAAAATCTTAACTTTCCCCCCGCAAAAACCCATCGAATTTTTATTAAATTTTTTATTTTGTTACAGATTATTTCGAGTACAACTCGACGATCATGTGTTCTGCGATTTGAACGTCCACGTCTTCTCTTACGGGGAGCGCTAAAATCTTACCAGTCAAAGTTTCTGGATTGAATTCAAGCCATTTGGGCATAGTGCCGATCTTCATTTGCTTGATTTCCGCAAAATACTTATTGTCTTTCTTGCTTTCTTTAACTGCGATTACGTCACCAACTTTTACACAGTAAGAAGCAACGTTTACGTTTCTTCCGTTAACGGTAAAGTGTGCGTGCGTAACGAGTTGACGCGCTTGCGACCTTGAAGAACCGATACCCATTCTATAAATAACGTTATCAAGTCTTCTTTCCAAAAGTGAAAGCATGTTTTCACCGGTAATACCTTTCATACGGTCAGCCTTTTCATAATACTTTCTGAACTGACCTTCAAGTACACCGTAAATTCTCTTACATTTTTGTTTTTCACGAAGTTGTAATCCGTATTCGGAAACTTTCTTCCTGCTCATACCGTGCTGACCAGGAGCAACGGGTCTTTTTTCAAAAGCGCAAACACCCTTATAGCATCTTTCGCCTTTCAAAAACAATTTTGCGCCTTCACGTCTGCACAAACGACATTTGGATTCAGTATATTTAGCCATTTTTTGTTTCCTCCATTATACTCTACGTTTTTTGGGCGGTCTGCAACCGTTGTGCGGAATAGGTGATACGTCTTGGATAAGAGTAACTTCCATATCGCAGTTAGTGAGTGCGCGGATTGCAGATTCTCTACCTGCACCAGGTCCCTTAACGTAAACTTCAACCGAACGCATACCTTGTTCTCTTGCTACCTTGCCTGCTGCTTCTGCTGCCATTTGCGCTGCAAACGGAGTGCTCTTTCTTGAACCTTTGAAACCAAGGCTACCAGCACTTGACCAAGATACGGTGTTACCTTGCATATCGGTAATAGTTACTAACGTGTTATTGAAAGATGCCTGAATATGAACTTGACCTTTGTCAACTTTTCTGGCGTCTTTTTTCTTCTTAACAATTTTCTTTGTTGCTGCCATTATTCGTTACCTCCCTTTATCTGGTTGCCGTTTTCTTTTTAGCAACGGTACGGCGCGGACCTTTTCTAGTCCTTGCATTTCTCTTGGAACTCTGTCCGCGAACGGGAAGGTTCTTTCTGTGACGAACACCGCGATAGCAACCGATTTCAATCAATCTCTTAATTGAAAGGCTTACTTCACTACGCAAATCACCTTCAACGCGAAGGTTGTGTTCGATATATTCTCTGAGTTTAGCGATATCGTTTTCACTCAAATCTTTTACTCTGGTATCGGGGTTAACGCCCGTTTCACTGATGATCTTTTTTGCCGTGGTAAGACCGATTCCGTAAATATACGTTAAACCGATTTCTACTCTTTTGTTATTCGGCAAATCAACGCCGGCTATACGTGCCATTAATTTTTCTCCTTAAATTTTTTAATATTAAATCTATGTCAATGCCTAAACGCACTTTCGCGTTGGAATGAAATGCTAATCGTCCGTTTAAGCGGTTATTTTCGCGCTTAACTTCTCTAAATAAAGAAGTTTAAGTCGGCTTTGGGATTAACCCTGTCTTTGTTTGTGGTTTTTGTTTTTAGAACAAATTACCATTACTTTTCCGTTTCTTTTAATTACTCTGCATTTGTCGCACATGGGTTTAACCGAGGGTCTAACTTTCATTTTAATATCTCCTTTGGAATTCGTTTATGTTTTTAGTTTTTGCTTCGCCAGATTATTCTGCCTTTAGTCAAATCGTACGGGCTCATTTCAAGTTTAACACTATCGCCGGGAATGATTTTGATATAATGCATGCGAAGTTTTCCCGAAATATAAGCCGTGATAACGTGACCGTTTGATAATTTTACCTTAAACGCTGCGTTAGGCAATGCTTCAACAATCACGCCTTCGGTTTCTATTACGTCGTCCTTTGACACAAACTTAATCCTCCTGTATTTTTTGTTTTGCGGTCTTTATCGCTCGGTAAACTCTTTCGTTACCAATCGGATTACCGCTTTGTATTTGAATTGCAAGTTCAATTAAACCCGCAACAGATACCCTTTTTAGATGCTTTAATTTTTTCTTTTTCGGGTTATTAACTTTTCTATATCTACCGTCAACTAAATAAGCAAACTTATTATCAACCGACACAACTAGAAAAATTTCACCCGTATCGCGACCGGCTTTACTTAAAACCAAATCGCCACATTTTACAATTTTCTCCATCGCTCACCTTAAAGCGTAAGAATTTCTACGCCGTTTTCGGTTATTGCCACCGTATTTTCATAATGAGCGGAAGGTTTGCGATCACGAGTTCTTACACCCCAACCGTCAGCCATAAAGTCAACTTGATATACGCCTGCGTTTATCATCGGCTCAATTGCAATTACCATACCTTTTTTCAGGCGAATGCCCGTACCTTTTTTTCCATAGTTAGGAACGTTTGGGTCTTCGTGCATTTCCGTGCCGATACCGTGTCCGACAAGCGCTCTTACCACCGAAAAACCATTTGCTTCTGCGTGGGTTTGAACTGCATAACCTATATCACCAAGCGGAGTACCGTCTTTTAAGTTTTCAATCGCCTTAAAAAAACACTCTTTGGTAACATTAACAAGTTTCTTTTTTTCTTCGGAAACGTTGCCGACCATAAAAGTTCTCGCTGCGTCGCCTTGCCAACCGTTATATTCAACGCCAACGTCAATACTAACAATCTGACCGTCTTTTATAACTTGTTCTTCGGACGGAATTCCGTGGACGACCATGTCGTCTACCGAAGCGCATATTGACGCAGGATAACCCGAATAACCTAAAAACGAAGGATAAGCACCGCACGAAGTTATGTATTCGTATGCGATTTTATCTAAATCTTTTGTGGTCATACCTACGCGGATTTTACTTCCGATTAAATCAAGAACTTCTTTGGTAAGTCTGCCGCTTTCACGCATCAACGCGATTTCAGCGTCGGTTTTTATAGTAATCATTATCCTAAAACCTTTACGACTTCTTCAAACACTTTTTCAATAGGTTGGTCTCCGTTAACTTTGACTAATTTACCCTGTTTGCCGTAATACTCGATTAACGGCGCGGTTTGATTTTGATAAACTTCAAGTCTTTCTTTAACCGTTTCAGGATTATCGTCTTTACGGATTATAAGTTTATCGCCACAAGTAGGACACTTGTCAACGTTACCTATAAAATCAACGTGGAAAGATCCGCCACATTTAGGGCAACTTCTTCTTCCCGTAATTCTGTGTTCGATTTTGTTTAAGTCAACATCGATTTCAATTACTACGTCAGGAGCGGCAAACTCGTCAAGCGCAATTGCCTGCGGAATATCGCGCGGAAAACCGTCGAGCAAGTATCCGTTTTTGCAATCGGGATTGTTTAATCTGTCTTTAACGAGTTCAACCGTCAAGTCGTCTGGACACAAATTTCCCGTATCCATAATCTCTTTGACTTTAATTCCGAGAGGCGTTTTGTTTTTGATGTTCTCTCTAAATAAATCGCCCGTCGAGATATGCGGCAGGTCGTACTTATCGGTAATATACGCCGCTTGTGTACCCTTGCCGCTACCCGGAGCGCCAAGTAATATTAATTTCATTTTTCTTACTTTAAGAATCCTTTGTAATTCTTCATCATTATTTGTGATTGCAATGCTTGTTCAAATTCAAGTGCAACTGATACTATAATCAAAAGTCCTGTTGCGCTGAACGCGTTTACAAGTCCGATATCAATCGCCTTAAATACGAGTGAAGGAACGAGCGCTACAACTGCAAGGAATATTGCGCCGAAAAGCGTAATCCTGTTTGATACCCTTTTGAGATAATCAGCAGTAGGCTTACCAGGTCTTGTTCCGGGGATAAAACCACCATTACCCTGTATGCTCTTACTGATGTCGTCGGGGTTAAACTGTATTTGATTATAGAAATACGAGAAGAACAGTATAAGCAAGCACAATAATACCATATAGAGCCAACTGTCAGTACCGACGTAAGTCGACCACCAGTTATCCGATTTAACACCAAACAAGTTGATGATAAGATCGGGGAAACTCAAAATCGCGAACGAGAAGATTAAAGGCATAACGCCAGAAGCGTTAACTTTGATAGGAATATGAGTGGATTGACCACCGTACATTTTTCTGCCTTTAACTTGTTTTGCGTATTGAACGGGTATTTTACGTTCTGCGCCGTTAACCGCAACGATTGCCGCAAATATTACGATTGCCGCTGCAAGGAAACCAACTAACGTCCAAGATGCGCTCATAGCCGTATCGGGATTACCTATTTGTTGCAAAAGGTTAATTATAGCCGTACCTGCAGTTGATAAGATACCCGAAAAGATAAGAAGCGATATACCGTTACTTACGCCGTAGTCGGTAATTCTTTCACCGAGCCACATGGTAAGCGCTGCGCCTGCCGTATATACGATAACTAGGAACGCATAACTTAAAAAGTTAAGGAAGCCTTCGCTACCGAATATTTTGTTTGTGTTTACCGAGCCTTGGAAAGCAACGAGAATACCGATTGCTTGCGCGATTGCAAGCACCAAGGTTAAAATCCTTGTATAGGTATTAATTCTTCTTTTACCTTCTTCGCCCTGTTTAGAAAGTCTTTCAAGGGCAGGAATACCTACCGTTAAAAGTTGAATAATAATTGATGCGTTGATATAAGGTCCGATACCCATTGCAAAGAACGTTCCGTAAGTTAACGCTCCGCCGGATACCGCACTCATTATTTGTAAGAACGTGTAATCTTGTAAACCGCTAAAAATCTCTACGCCCGGTACGGGGATATAACATCCCAACCTATACACGAACAGTAAAGCGATGGTTATAAGAATTTTCTTTCTTACTTCTTTAATCTTAAACGCATTTACTATCGTTTGAAACATTTTGCCCTCCTTATTTAGTGGGTATTAGATTTCTTCTGCCTTACCGCCGGCTTTTTCAATTGCTTCTTTTGCCGATGCGGAGAAGCCTGATGCTTTAACGGTAAGCGCTTTGGTCAAAGTTCCGTTACCCAAAACTTTCAAACCGATGCTACCTTTAACGACTTTAATAAGTCCTTTTTCGCTAAGCATAGCCATATCCACTACGGAGTTTGCTTCTAATCCTTCAAGAACTGAAAGATTTACGATACTGTATATTTTCTTGAAATGGTTGTTGAAGCCACGTTTCGGAATTCTTCTGATTAAAGGCATTTGACCACCTTCAAATCCGGGACGAACACCGCCACCGCTTCTTGCCCATTGTCCTTTATGTCCTTTGCCGCTGGTTTTGCCCAAGCCCGAACCTATACCTCTGCCAAGTCTTTTCTTAGCGGTAGTCGAGCCCATAGCGGGACTTAATTCACCTAATCTCATTTTATTACTCCTTAAATTTAGTAATGAACTTAAATCTTTTCTACTTTCACGAGATATTTAACCTTTGCAATCATACCAAGGATGCAGGGGTTTTCTTCGTGAACGCGGAAAGAACGAATCTTTTTAAGTCCTAACGCCGCTACGATTTTTTTGTGTTGCGGCAATATCGCTATCGTGCTTTTAACAAGCGTAACTTTTATTTTACCGGTTTCTTCTTTTTTTGCCTTTGCCATAAAAGTACCCTCCTTAACCGTTAATTTCTTCCACGGTCTTGCCGCGAATAGCCGCTATTTGTTCAGCGGTTCTTAACATTTTCAAACCTGCGAGCGCTGCTTTTACGCAGTTGATCGGGTTGTTAGTTCCGTGTGATTTCGTTCTAATGTTGGTGATACCAACTGCTTCCATAACCGCACGAACGGGACCGCCCGCGATAACACCGGTACCTTCGTCAGCAGGCATCATTAATACTGAACCGCTACCGAATTTACCTAATACTTCGTGGGGAATAGTCGTTCCCAAAAGTGCTACGGGGAACATATTTTTCTTTGCTCTTGCGGTTGCCTTATCGATTGCTTCGGGAACTTCGTTAGCCTTACCCATTGCGCAACCTACTTTACCTGCACCGTCGCCGATAACGACGAGTGCTGCAAAGCGCATGTTTCTACCGCCTTTAACGACCTTGGTAACACGATTTACACAGATAAGTTTTTTAATCAAACCGTCGTTTTCTTCCGCCTTTCTGGGCGCTCTGTTATTATCTCTTGCCATTTTCGTTTTCTCCTTGATTTTTTAGAATTCCAAGCCGCCCTTTCTTGCGCCGTCAGCAAGGCTGGCTACGCGTCCGGTGTAAAGATATCCGCCTCTGTCAAATACGACTGCGCTGATATTTTTCGACTTTGCCTTCTTCGCAATGAGTTCGCCAACTGCGAACGCTTGCGCCTTCTTGTCTTTGCCTTCAAAAGTACCTTTAAGTTCTTTGTCAAGCGTAGACGCCGTAACCAAGGTGTTGCCTTTAACGTCGTCTATAAGTTGAGCATAAATGTGAGTCAACGTTCTGTAAACCGAAAGTCTGGGAGTTTCCGCAGTTCCTTTGATTTTTCCTCTGACTCTTTTATGTCTTTTAAGTCTGTCTTTATTCTTATTGATTTTAGTAATCATAGTTTTACTCCTATTTAATAACTTTTCGCGCTTATTCCGAAAAGCGCACTCGGCAGACGCGCCAAAACTTTAAGCGCGTCCACTAAAAGCCCTTTAAACTTATTAACCTTTACCGCCTGCCGCTTTACCGACTTTACGTTCGATAACTTCGTCGCTGTAACGGATACCATATCCGTGGTAAGGTTCGGGTTCTCTTACGCCTCTAACCATTGCAGCGAATTGACCAACTTTGTCTTTGTCAATACCGCTTACGGTAATTTCGGTTTGTGAAGGGCAATCAAGAGTGATGCCGTCGATTTCTTCGATTTCTACCGGATGGCTGAAACCTACGTTCATAACGACTTTCTTGCCTTGTTTAGCAACCTTCCAACCTACACCGTTAACGATAAGCGTCTTTTTGAAGCCTTCTGTAACACCTTTAATCATGTTAGCGCAAAGCGCTCTGTAAAGACCGTGTTTCGCTTTGGTAGGTCCTAAATCGTTTGCTCTGGTGAATTTAGCAACCGCACCTTCAACGGTCAAAGTGATGATGGGGTCGTAACTTTGGGTTAAAGTTCCTTTCGGTCCTTTAACGGTGATTACGTTGTTAGACGCATCAACCGTTACGCCAGCAGGGATATTAATGATAGCATTTCCTATTCTAGACATAACCTAATACCTCCTTACCAAACGTAGGCGAGAACTTCGCCGCCCTGGTGAGCCTTTTTCGCTTCTTTACCCGTCATAATACCCTTGGACGTAGAAAGAATAGCAATTCCGAGACCGCCGAGTACTTGGGGAACTTCGTCAGTTCCAACGTATACTCTAAGTCCGGGTTTACTAACCCTTTTAAGTCCGGTGATAACTTTTTGGTTACCGTCGTATTTGAGAGTGATTTTAATAGTACCCTGAACGCCTTCGATAATTTCAACTGCTGAAATATAACCTTCTTTCAAAAGAATATCAGCGATTGCTTTTTTCGTGTTCGACGCGGGAATTTCAACAGTTTCGTGCTTTGCCATCAGGGCGTTCCTGATTCTGGTAAGCATATCCGCAATAACGTCTGTCATTTCTTATATCCTCCTTTACCAACTAGCCTTCTTTACGCCAGGAATTTGACCTTTGTAAGCCAATTCTCTGAAACATATACGGCAAATGCCGTATTTACGGAGTACAGCGTGCGGACGACCGCAAATGCTGCATCTGGTGTAGGCTCTGGTGGAAAATTTAGCAGGCTTTTGCTGCTTATTAATCATTGCTTTTTTAGCCATTTTTTAACTCCTTTACCTTACTTGTTCGCGAAGGGCATTCCGAGCATTGCAAGCAATTCTCTTGCTTCTTCGTCGGTGTTAGCCGTCGTGGTAATGCAAATGTCAAATCCTCTTACCTTTTCTACTTGATCGTAGGAAATTTCAGGGAATATCAACTGTTCTTTAACGCCCATCGAGTAGTTGCCTCTTCCGTCGAAAGACTTCTTGGATACACCGCGGAAGTCCCTAACTCTGGGGAGTGCTATCGATATGAATTTGTCGAAGAATTCGTACATTCTGGTTCCGCGAAGGGTAACCTTCATACCTACGCTTTGTCCTTCCCTAACTTTGAAGTTTGCAACTGACTTTTTAGCCATCGTCAAAATGGGTTTTTGACCTGCAATAAGTTCTAACTCTTTTTGAGCAAGTTGTATGCTCTTGGAGTTGTCTTTAACGTCGCCTAATCCGGAGTTAATCGTAATTTTTACGAGCTTGGGGACTTGGTTAACGTTAGCATAGTTAAACTTTTTAATCATAGCGGGGATAACCGTTTGGTCGTACAACGCTTTGACTCTATTGATTTCTGCCATTATTCGTTACCTCCCGTTATTTCGTTTCAGCGGTTTTTTCAGCCGCTTCTTTTTTAGTTTTTTTCTTGGTAGCCTTCTTTACTTCTTTGGCTTCCTTGGTTGCGTCGAGCGTAGCACCGCACTTTTTGCAAATACGCGCTTTCTTGTCGCCTTCGATTGCATAAGCAACTCTCGTTGCTTTGTTACAGGTCGGGCAAACTACCATTACGTTTGAAACGTCAATGGGACCAGATTGGCTCTGAATAGAACTAACTTCCTGTGCGCTTCTTGCTTTTTTATGTTTTTTCTGTACGTTTACGCCGTCAACGATAACTTTGTTATCTTTGGGGAGCGCAGTAAGAACTTTTGCAGTCTTTCCCGCGTCTTTACCCGTTATAACTAAAACCGTGTCGTTCTTTTTAACTTTCATAGTCTTTCTCCTTATAACACTTCGGGCGCGAGAGAGATAATACGCATATAGTCTTTATCTCTTAATTCTCTTGCGATCGGTCCAAAAATACGAGTACCTTTGGGTTGTTTTTGTGCGTCGATAATTACTGCTGCATTTTCGTCAAAACGAACGTAAGTACCGTCGTTTCTTCTTACGCCGCTGGTAGATCTTACGATTACCGCTTTAACGACGTCGCCTTTTTTAACCGCGCCACCGGGGGTAGCGGTCTTTACGCTTGCAACGATTACGTCGCCGATGTTACCGGTTCTTCTAAACGAGCCGCCAAGTACTCTTATGCACATCAATTCTTTTGCGCCGGAATTGTCCGCCGCTTTTAATCTAGATTGTGGTTGTATCATAGCGCGCCTCCTTACTTAGCCTTTTCGATGATTTCTACTACGCGCCAGTTCTTGTCCTTGGACAATTTTCTGGTTTCAGCAATAAGAACCTTATCGCCAACGCCGCAGGTGTTTAATTCATCGTGTGCTTTGAATTTGTGAGTTTTCTTAATAGTTTTCTTATACAAGGGGTGTTTTGCCCTTTCTTCGATGGCTACGACAACAGTCTTATCCATCTTATCGGAAACAACTATACCGACTCTTTCTTTTCTTAAATTTCTTTCCATATTCTCTACTCCTACGCCTTAGCCGCGAGTTCTCTTTCTCTCAAAATGGTCTTAACTTTTGCAATGTCTTTCTTGCAGTTTTTGAGAGATGCGGGATTTTCTAACTGACCTATTGCGTGACGGAAACGAAGGTTAAACAACTCTTCAGAGAGTTCTTTAAGCTTAGTGTTCAATTCGTCTACCGTTAATTCGTGAAGTTCTTTCGTTTTCATTAACCTTCACCGCCTTCTTCTTTAATTTCTTCAGCTACGACTTCTTTCTTAATGAATTTAGTCTTGACAGGGAGTTTATGTCCCGCAAGGCGCATAGCCTCTTTTGCGATTTCTTCGGGAACGCCAGCCATTTCGAACAATACTCTGCCCGGTTTAACAACTGCTACCCAGAATTCAACTGAACCTTTACCGCTACTCATACGGCTGTCGGCAGGTTTCTTCGTTACAGGTTTGTGGGGGAATATGTCAATCCATACCTTACCCCCACGCTTAATAACTCTAGTCATTGCAACACGGGCTGCTTCGATTTGGTTAGATTTAATCCAACCGGGTTCGGTAGCAACTAAACCGTATTCGCCGTATGCTATTTTATTACCTTTGGTGCATTTGCCGGTCATTCTACCGCGATGCACTCTTCTTCTTTTAACTCTTTTAGGCATTAACATAATTAAGCTTGGCCTCCTTCACTTTTCTTCTTGGGAGCGCCGATAACTTCACCTTTGTAAATCCAGCATTTGATACCGATTACACCGAAAGTGGTATGCGCTTCCGCAAAGCCGTATTCAATGTCTGCTCTCAAAGTTTGAAGGGGAATTGAACCTTCGTGGTAACTTTCGCTACGAGCGATTTCTGCGCCGTCAAGACGACCGCTTACCATTACTTTAACACCCTTAACTCCGCTTCTCATTGATCTACCGATAGCCTGTTTCATTGCTCTTCTGAAAGATACACGCTTTTCAAGTTGAGCAGCGATTCCTTCTGCAACGAGTTGAGCATCTGCATCAGCCTTTTTAACTTCCGAAATATTGATGGAAATTTGTTTGCCCGTGCAAATTTTTGCTACCGTCTTTTTGATTACTTCGATTTCACTACCTTGCTTTCCGATAAGAACACCAGGACGTGCAGTATAAATCGTGATAGTGATTTTAGTTGCAGCCTTTTCGATGGCAATCTTGGAGATTGCAGCCTGATAGTATTTTTTCTTTAATACTTTACGGATTTCATTGTCTTCTTTTACGTTTGCAGCAAAATCTTTCTTTTCTACAAACCATTGAGAATCCCAATCTTTAATAATTCCGACTCTTAAACCGTGCGGATTAACTTTTTGTCCCATACCGCTCCTCCTATGCCTTCGCGTCCAGCACTACTGTGATGTGGCTGGTACGTTTCAAAATTCTGAACGCTCTACCCTGTGCTCTGGGCATAACCCTTTTAAGCGTAGGACCTTGGTCTGCATAGCAAGCCGCAACGAACAAGTTATCCTTGCTCATACCGAGATTGTTTTCAGCGTTTGCTGCTGCGGACATCAAAACCTTTTTAATGGGTTCGGAAGACGACTTGGGAGTATTTTCCAAAATCGCAACCGCTTGCGTATAACTTTTGCCTCTGATAATGTCGAGTACCGCTCTTACCTTATAAGGCGATATTCTGACGTGTTTGGCAACCGCCATGGGGCGTCTGTCTTTATTTTCCGCGATTCTTGCGGTTTTTTCTCTCATATTTTTAGCCATTTTTACGCCTCCTATCTACCACCGGTAGATTTTTCCGTACCGCCGTGTCCCTTAAAGGTTCTGGTCGGAGCGAACTCACCGAGTTTGCAACCTACCATATCTTCGGTAACGTATACAGGTACGTGTTTTCTGCCGTCGTAAACCGCGATAGTGTGTCCTACCATTTGGGGGAATATCGTGGACGAACGCGACCAAGTCTTTAAGACTTTCTTTTCATTTTTTTCGTTTAATTCTTCTATTCTCTTTAAGAGTTTAGGTTCTACATAAGGACCTTTTTTAACACTTCTACTCATGTCGTTCTCCTTAATTTATCCTGGTAATGATAAGCTTATTAGAAGCCTTCTTATGCTTTCTGGTCTTATAACCGAGAGCAGGTTTACCCCAAGGAGTAACAGGACCGGGCATACCAACAGGGGACTTACCTTCACCACCACCGTGTGGGTGATCACATGGGTTCATAACTACACCACGTACGCTAGGTCTAACACCAAAATGTCTGGTTTTACCTGCTTTACCAATTCTGATAATTTCGTGTTCTAAGTTACCAACTTGACCGATAGTTGCCTTGCAAGTTGCAAGAACGTATCTCATTTCACCACTAGGCATTTTCAAAGTTACGTACTTTTCATCCCTTGCCATGATTTGAGCACTCATACCAGCAGCTCTTGCGATTTGACCGCCTTTACCAGGTTGCATTTCAATATTGTGAACCATGGTACCTACGGGGATATCTTTAAGTTTGAGTGCGTTACCTGCTTTGATATCTGCCGTTGAACCACTCATAACTTTATCGCCAACCTTTAAGCCTACTGGAGCAAGGA
>JAFVTK010000018.1 GCA_017503265.1 Clostridia bacterium
ATATAGGCAGGTTGCTCACGCGTTACTCACCCGTCCGCCGCTAAACTTGGAGAGCAAGCCCTCCAAACTCCGCTCGACTTGCATGTATTAAGCACACCGCCAGCGTTCGTCCTGAGCCAGAATCAAACTCTTAAGTTTAATTATTTAAAGCCGAGTGCGTACACTCAACTGCTCTAACGATTTCGCTTGATAGCGTTAAATTTGTGTCATATAATGACTGTTTTTAAGTACATATTTCATACTCAAAAGATTTTGACAGAAACTTTACAAAATAACTATTATTTCGTCATATTTCCTTCTATTCAATTTTTAAGCAACTCCCGTCAACAGCGGTTGACGTTTGCCGTCGTTTTTCGCGACAGCCTACATATAATAACATAAGCAGTTTTTTAAGTCAAGCGTTTTTTCAAGGTTTTTTGAAATTTTTTAAGTTTTTTTCAAACTTTTTTTCAACCCTCAAAATGTAGTGTTTTTTTAACCGTTGACCACAACATTTTGATTTTTGCCATACCTTAAATCGTAAGAAAAAATCTAACGATTTGGCTTATGCATTTCTGCGCTCTCGTTTGAGAGCATTACCGATTATATAGTAAAACGAATTATTTGTCAAACGTTTTTTCAATGTTTTTTAAAATTTCTTTAAAAAGTTTTAAATAAGTTTTTTTGCGCGCTTTTTGGCGTAATTTTGGCAAAAAACGCCACTTTTAAGCAAAATACAAGATATTGTGTTTTTGTGAAATAACACAACACAATTAGTCCTACGCGCGCACGCGCGTATACATTATATAATATATATTATAAAAGCGTCGCTTATAAAAGCAACGCTTTTTGTTTTTATGCTTGTGTAGTCTTAAACGTAATTGACGTGTCGCCCGAAACACCTATGTAATAAACAGAATTATTAGACGGCTTAAAAGTAATTGCCGAAGTTCCCTGCGCCCCCTTAGATGCGGAAACGAGCGAACCACTTGAATTGTATACGTTAAACTTTGCATAAGAATTTTCGGTACTAATCGATATGTTTTTGTTTGATGTAGCGGTAAGCTTGTAATACCTAACGTCAGTAGGCAAGGTTAAATATGTTGTAACCGTTTCCCCCGCGTAAGTATATACGGCGTCATCAAAAGAAGTACCAAGATCGCCAGCAAACCACGTTGACGGATCAAAAGACGGATACTTAACGAGCCACGAGCCAGTAACAGGATTACTATAATAAGCAGATTTCGCGTAACCAACCTTGGTTTCAGTAGCAACCCATTTTCCATTTTCGTTCTTTTCTATCACGGTTTGATAAATGGGGTAAATATTTTGACCGATAGGAACGTTTGGCGTATTGTCGCCAAGTTCAACGCTAGTCGTATACAAATAATAAGTATCAGCAATACCTTCTGGGAAATAAATCAAAAAGGTAAGCCCCGTAGTATCAAGGTCAAAGTATTCAGCAATATCGTTTCTCTCCCAGTAGTCCATACTACCCAAAGTTTTAGACGAAAAAAGCCAATTCGTGGACCTTGTTTCAATTTCTTTACTTATATAAGAATCAGGGTTATTAAGCCCTATTTCAACGGTCTTTCCATTTGCACCAACGATTACGCCGTCAAGTATAGTATCGATAAGCCCACGGTGGTTTTCACCCTGTACGTCGTTCGGCAACCCTTCTGACCCTTTCCATTGAAAAACGGTAATGTCAAGGTCAAGGTCAAAATTACTTGGCGCGCTACCGCTGTAAATCCATTGTGCTTTTACAAAAAAATTAGAACAAAAAAGGAACATAGCACAACAAGCCAAAGCCATGATAGAAATCGCAACTTTTAACTTTTTCATAATACGTTCCTCCTTTTTTATTTTTGTAATTTCTTAAATTAAATCTATTATTTGTTTTATATACTTAACTTTTCTTGCTGACGTAACTTTTATTTGCGCAGGATAATTTGCGTGCGCCCTTACCCCCGAAACGTCTTTAACACCATATTTTTGAGCGGAATATTCAAGCGGATTAACGGCAAGATAAACGTATAAAGATTTTCCTTTAATGGTAATTTTTGCTATCGGTTTTAATCCTTTTTTGTATGACACGCCTTTTTTGCTATCCCACTTGGTAAGATTTTCTTTTAGTTTAAGATGCGCGGTTATTTCCTTATACCACCCCTTTCTTTCGGGCGATAGTTTAGAAAGTTTAAACCTAAAACTTAATTTTTTTCTTCCGTAATAAGAACCTTTGTAAAATCCTTCTCTTATTCCGCCAAGTTTATCAAATACAACGTTTTTAACGTAACCCGCCCTTCTTTCAGACGTTACCCTAAATCGCGCAGGACAAGTTCTAAACGCCTTGACCGACGAATTATCTTTAACGCCGTATTTTGGCACGGAATAATCTTCGGGATTGACGGCAAGATTTACGACGAGAGTTTTACCGCTTATACCGATTTTTGCTAGCGTATCGTTACCACGGCGGAAAGTCATTCCACGTTTACCGTTTAAAATCTTTACTTTCGGCACGGTAGATAACGCAGCAACTATTTCGTCAAACCATTTCGTGCGCTCTTCATTTAATAGCGCAAGTTTCTCAGCAAAGGTTAGCCGTCTTCTATTAGCGTAAAAATCAACCGAAACCGCTTGCTCTTCAATTATAGCGTCTGCGCTTTCAATAGGTAAGTCGACAACCGCTTGACCACCGATTAACGCCCAACGATTTTTTCTTGCGCGGTTAATTGACCTTTCAATTATCGGTGTAGCAACTACCGCAAACACGACCAACAAAAAACACAATGTTCCCGCGGGGCTTTGCATAAAATAAACGAAACTGCCTACGTTTGGCATCCTTTCTCCGCGGTAAATACTTTTCATTTGCGAATACCTTACGGGATACACGTCAGGAGCGGCAACCGCATCACCTTGCATCATAAAATATCTTTCGTTGGGGTGATAGGAATTCGGTTCTTCGATACCGACTATACGGTGAATAAGCAAAGTTCCGTTTATATGTTGGTAAACGACAATATCGTATAACTTCAAATCTTCTTCTTTTGGCAGTTCGTGTAAAACGACCAAGTCAAACAGTTGAAGTTGATTTGTGATGTTGTTGTCGAACAAATATTTATTTCTTTCGTACCTAACGCTCATAGAATTACTTGAAACCACTTTGAGCGTAGGCGTACCTTTTACGACTTCGTCGCCACTAACTTTAACCGATATTGCAGAAATCAAAACTACGCCCAAAAGAGCGCAAATCAATACCGAGACAATCTTATCGACTATCCCTGACAAGCACCCTTTCTTCTTTTTTTCAGTTTGATATTCTTTCGTAATATCTTCGTCTTCAAGTCCGCCTTTTATCAACTTTAATTGTTGTTTAATGATGTATCCGATCAAAAAAGAGAACAGCGCCGTAAGCGCAACGAACACGAAAATACTCAATATCGTAATAAATATTTGATGACTTTCCATTTCGCTAAAAACTCAGCGAACGGCACGAAACCGTGCCGTTCACCAAAATGTATAGTATTTTACTTGTAATTTATCGCTTTATATTACGCCAACTTTTCAGAAATCGTAATGTTGATAGTATACTTCGCCATAGCCTTGACAAAGTTTTGGTTTTTAGCATAAGTGTCGAGAATAACGTCTTTGCCACCGCAGAAAATCAACGCATCAATAATTTGTTGCGCTTGAATTTCTACTACTTTTGCCGTGCCAAGATCAATAACGTTCTTTTTGTTTTCAGTACCCGGCACTAACTCAGTATTTGGCGCTAAAATATCAACGAGAGTTTTATCCACGTCGTCAGCAGTCCATTGTGTTGTGCCTTCTGCTGGGGTGACAGTTACGGTAGCAATCATAGGTATACCGTTTTGTTTTACGGTAGGATCCGCAGAATCGTCAGGGGTAAAAGTAACGTTAATGCTACCAGTACCAACCAAAACAGCCTTAAAAGACGTACCAGTTTGGGGGTTTACCGATTTATCGTCGTCAACGATAAGGGTCATACCCGTGCTGTTTGCGGTAATTTTACCTTTTTCAACGGTGGTGGTAATTGACGCCATATCAAGCGCCCTGGTGGTCGTGATGCCTGTTGCAGTACCGTTTGAATAGTTCCATGCAGCGAAAACGCCGCCGATAGTGATTACAAGCGCAAGCGATATAATCACGCTAAGTTTTTTCATAAACTTCATAATTTTGTCCTCCCAAGACAAGTATTAATTTTAATACCTGTATATTACCACCCTCCCTCCCGAAAAGTCAAGCGTTTTTTACATATATTTTGTTTCATTAAATTTACGTCATAAAAAACAAAAAAACGCCGAACTTTTCGACGTTTTTATAATGCTAGTAAACTATATAACACCAAATAAAACCAAAATGGCTATGATAACTGAAACGACGCTTATTGCAGTACACATATTATATAGCCATTGCACGCATCGTGAAAAAGAAAATATTTTCTTACCATGAATTTCTTTCTTTAATTCAAAACCTGAAACTCCATATGCATCGGAAAACTCCTTCTTTATTTCGTACTCAATTTTTTTATTACATGCGCCATCGTCGCACAATTTCTTTATTCTATCCTCTTTTTTTCTTTTAGTTTTATGATAAACTGTAAGAAATTTATACGCGTGTTCTTCGTTGCTGAATACGCCGTACGCATATTTATCCGTTGGAACGTTTACGTTATAATCTTCTTCTATTTGCCTAATAACGTTTTCGCTTTGTTCAACCAAAAACTTATTTCTTTTATCAATGAAACAAAAAATAATGGAAACCATAATTTGAAACAACGCCACAAAGGCGCTTGCCAAAGGATATTTCCCTAATAGCGATCCATAAAGAGCCAAAGAGGCTGCAAACACCGCAACAAAATATTGTATCATTTTCGTCCGTTGATCCGCGTGATAAAAAAAGTAAGCACACGCCTGATTGTAAAAGTCTACGTCCATTAATTTCTTTTCCATACTAACCAAGTTCTCTTATATTAATAAATTATTTAATAGGTTACGGCGATTATTTCTTTTTTGTTATACTGTTGCAAAATCCAATGTTCTGCGAGTTGCATATCCATTTCGTGCTTGCCATCAAATAAGTCTAAATACACTTTTGCATCAGGATATTTGTCTGATAAAGCCTTATATAGCGAAATGCTTTGCTCTCTCGGCACGAACGGGTCGTGCTTACCGTGGAAAATTTTGACGTTCCCTTTTGCAATTCCATCAATATAACTGACGGGAGAACGGCGCATCATTTCTTCTTCGCTACCGCAACACGCAATTATATGATTTTGGTATCCGTATTTTTGCCATTCCACAAGATCACATACTGGAACAAACGCCCCAACAGCCTTAAACTTTTCAGGGTGTTTTCCGACGAGTAAAAGCGCCATCATTCCACCACCACTTGCGCCGAGCAAAAACACGTTTTCGCTATCCACGTTTTCATTTTCGATAACGTAGTTAATTGCATCCATAACGTCTTGGCAAGCAAACTCTGAACCACACGCTTTTTTACAATCGGGATTATTTGATAAGTTTGGACCACGAAATTCGGGCAATAATAAATTAAAATTATGTTTTTTCGCAAACGGTAACATATTTTTAATTTGGTTTGCCCTGCCAAAACTCCACGTATGAAGTCCAACTAAAAGCGGACGCTTTTCCGCGCCGACTGCACCGTAAAACAAAGACGGTTGTTCTGTTTTATCAAGCGTAGACGTTACTAATATTTCTTTCTGTTCCATATATTTCCCCCAAAATCTTTATTAGAAAATTGCCTTTTCAATCACTCCGCCACCGATACATTTGTCGCCGTCGTAAAACACCGCAAACTGCCCTTCGGTAATAGCGCGCTGTTTTTCTTTAAATTCAACTTCTATTTCCCCGTCGCGGATATGCACGATACAAGCCTGTTCTGGCTGGCGATAACGGAATTTAGCGGTACACTCAAAATCTCTCTTTTCGGGCGTACGCGGTATCCAGTTACACTCTTTCATTAAAAGACCTTTGCTGTAAAGTTTGTCTTCCGCACCGTGCGCAACGTATAATATATTGTTTTTTAAATCTTTTTCAATAACGAACCAACGGCTACCGTCGTCGCCTTGCTGTCCGCCTATTCCTAACCCCCTGCGCTGACCTATGGTGTAATACATAAGCCCTAAATGCTCGCCCAAAACCTTGCCGTCGTAAGTCATAATTTTGCCTTTTTTAGCAGGGATATACTTCAATAAAAACTCGCGGAAATTGCGTTCGCCTATAAAACAAATACCGGTACTGTCTTTTTTCGTGGCGGTTGCAAGCCCGTTCTTTTCAGCAATAGCGCGCACTTCTTTTTTGTCTAACTTGCCGAGCGGGAAAAGCACGCCGTCAAGTTGGTCTTGCGACAACTGATTTAAAAAATAGGTTTGGTCTTTACTTTGGTCTTTCGCCTTTAACAAATAATGCGTGTCGCCGTCGTGTAAAATATCACAGTAATGCCCCGTAGCAATATAATCAGCGCCCAACTTTTTAGCCGCCGCCTTAAAATCTTTAAACTTGATTTCACGGTTACAAAGAACGTCTGGGTTTGGCGTTCTACCAGCCTTATATTCAGCAAGAAAATATGAAAAAACCCTATCCATATACTCTTTGGCGAAGTTGACCGAATAATAAGGAATACCGAGCGCGTTGCCCACACGACGAACGTCGGCAAAATCTTCTTCGCCCGTACACGCGCCACACTCGTCCTTTTCTTCCCAGTTATTCATAAACAAGCCTATAACGTTATAGCCCTGCTCTTTTAATAGGAGCGCGGCAACCGAACTATCTACGCCACCGCTCATCCCAACCACTACGGTTTTAGCCATTTTAATTCTCCTTTACTGCTAAATGATAACATAAAAAGCGCAAAATATCAATAAATTATATAGTAAAAGGCAAATTTTTGGCTTAACGAATAAACAATTTAAAGTAATTCGGTATAATTCTATTGATTTTAAAGAGCGTTTTATGATAGAATAAATGTAAGTATACGCTCGTATACAAATAAATTATATCTTTTTTTATAGGAGGATTTTATGCCTGACGGCTCTGTTCCGTTACTAATCGCGATTATCGCATTAGTAATAATGTCTGGTTTCTTTTCATCTACGGAAACCGCTTTCTCGTGCGCTAATCGCATCAAACTTCGTTCGCTAGTTGCGAACGGCAACAAAAGAGCAAAAAAAGTTCTTGACCTTGCAGAAACTAATTACGATAAGTTTATATCTTCCGTTTTAATCGGTAATAATATCGTTAATATTTCTGCGTCAACGATATCAACTATATTTTTTGCTCAACTCATCACTAACGGCTCGTCCGAAGTCGTTTCTACGGTGGTTATGACACTTGCAGTACTTATTTTTGGTGAAATCACACCGAAATTTATTGCCAAGACTTACCCCGAAAAAATGGCAATGGCATTTTATCCTTTGATAAAATTTTTCTTTTACGTTTTCTATCCGCTCAACCTTTTGTTCGGCGGTTGGAAATGGATTTTATCCAAGGTGTTCCGCTTTAAGAGTACCGACGTGGTTACCGAAGACGAAATTATGACTATCGTCGAAGAAGCCGAAGAAGACGGCACACTTAAAACGGAAGAAACTCAACTTATCCGCTCGGTTATTGAATTTGACGATTTGGAAGTTGGCGATATCTTAGTTCCGCGTGTAAATATCGTTGCGGTTGATATTGCCGATTCAATGGAACAAATTCGCGAAGTATTTAATCGCGAAGGTTATTCACGCTTACCCGTTTATAAAGACACTATTGATACCGTTATCGGTACTATTCACGAAAAAGACTTCTTTAACGCTTACCTTAAAGGGAAGAAAGGTGTTGACGGTATAATGCAAAACGCGTTCTATACCACCGAACACGCTAAAATTTCCGACCTGTTAAGGCAACTTCAAAAGAAGAAAGTACATATCGCCGTCGTTTTAGACGAATACGGCGGAACTCTCGGTATGGTTACGCTTGAAGATATTTTAGAAGAATTAGTTGGCGAGATTTACGACGAGCACGACGAAGAAATTAATTACTTTAAGGAAGTCGGTGAAAAACTTTTCGTTATCGACGGTAACGCCCCTATATCCGACGCGTTAGAGTTTTTGGGTGTTCCTAACGACGACGAATTTGACGCTAGCACGGTCAGCGGTTGGGTTATCGAAGTTCTTGGCGAAATCCCCCACGCCGGCAAAAAGTTTGAGTATAAAAACATTGAAATTGAAGTTACTAAATCAACCGTAAAAAAGGTACTTCAAGTTAGAGTTAAAGTTAACGAAATCGAAAACACAGACGAAGAAGAATAACAAAATTTTTACTGCCGCTTTTAGTTTTAAGAGCGGCAGTTATGCACCCGTAGTCTAACTGGATAAAACAAGGGCCTCCGACGCCCTAGTTGTGAGTTCGAGCCTCGCTGGGTGCGCCAGAAAAATAAAAACCCCAACCGGGGTTTTATTTTTTTACTTATTAATCATACGGCTTGAACTTTTGTTACTACACCTTGACAACCCTTTAATGGTCGCTTTCTATGTCTAAACCTACGATTTCAACAGCCAGTTGAAAGCACTCCGCTATTGCGCCGACAAACTCTTGATAACTATAAACCGTATTATCGTTTATATAAATAGTGTTCAGCATTTTACTGTAATCGCTAGGGCGATTTTCCACACGCACTACTATATTTTTTAACTTTCCTTGCAAATATTTTTTATCGACAAATCTTGATATGTGATATTCCCCTGACTTTTCAAGCGAACGGTCTGCCTTTTCTTTATTGAGCAACTCAATAGCGTGAAGTAAAAATTTCAACCTAATTTTCTTAAACAACTTTTCATAATAAATAACGTATAAAATTACACTGCTGAAACTTCCGCCAAAAATGCCTAAATATCCACCTATTTTATAATGGTAAAAATAAACTTTATCCACAAGCAATAATAAACCAAATGAACCAAGTATCAACAAACCAACGATAAGCATTATAAAAAATATGCGTTTTAACGCAATATAGTTATCACACGAACTTTCTTGTGAATAAGCCGTTACACCAAACAAAATCATAGAACAAGCCAAAAAATTTATCACGGCAAAACAAACACCAACTAAAACTTCCATAATTAAACTCTTCCTTTTGTAAATTGCGTTAGTATTATACCGTAACGCCGTTAATTTGTCAACGATACAGCATTAACTCATAAACTTATTTTCGTTGTAATATACTAATAAGGAGTGAGAAAATGAATATTATTAAAAGAATAGATGATTTACGAAAAGAAAGGAACTGGTCGGTAAATTTCCTTGCTATGGAAGCAGGTTTAACTCAATCAACTTTATCGTCAATGTTAATGCGTAATACGCCACCTAAACTTGATACTTTACAAAGTTTATGCGACGCGTTTGGTATTACGCTTGCGCAATTCTTTTTAGAAGACGAGAGTGTAGAAATTGTAAGCGAACAAGAAAAGAAATTGCTTGCCGAATTTAGAAAGTTGCCAGCACAAAAACAATCCGCACTTTTGTCTTTAATCAAAGAATAAACTTAATCCCACCGATTTTTTCGGTGGGATTTTTTATTATTTTAGTAATTCTTGTATTATCGGGCAAACGGTTTCTGTGGGAAAGCCTATAACGTTATTCAAACTGCCGTCGTAACTTTTTACAAGCGCAAACGGGTCTTGTATGCCGTATCCCCCTGCCTTGCCCTGCCACAATCCGCTATTTATATATTCGGCGATTAAATCTTCTGACAAATCGTTAAAAGTTACGGCGGTTTCTACGCTACCTTTTATGGTTTTATTTTTTGAAATCAACGCGTATCCGGTTACCACTTTATGCGTTTTTCCCGAAAGGCTTTTAAGCATTTTAACCGCATCTAATTCATTTTTAGGTTTACCTAAAATTTTGCCGTCCAAATACACCACGGTATCCGCACCAACCACTATCGCTTCGCCGTCGTTAACTGCATCAAAAACAGACTGCGCTTTTCCCAAAGCAAAAGTTTCGGCAGTCAAAACGGGGTCGCTGGATATGGGTTTTTCTTCGTAAGGACTGACGATAATATCAAATTCAAAGCCAAATTTTTTAAGCAAATCTTTTCGTCTTGGCGAATTGCTTGCAAGTATTAATTTCATATTTCACCTTTTTAGATATTTTAACATAAAAGTTTGGCGGTGTAAAGCGACCTTAAAAGTTTAAAAAATTTTAAATCGGTATTGACAGCACTAATTTGCCGTGATATACTTTATTTATAAGGTAATTCGACAAAACTTTTACTTTATTGCGCGCGCCTAATCACATATTAGCCACACGCATAGCATAACTTTTTTATACGGAGAAGTTTTATGACGTTAAAAGATGCAATGCGCGCTCGCCACTCGGTACGGGCATATATCGACAAACCTATTGACCAAAAATCGCTTGACGCGCTTTCTTTATGCATTAAAGAGTGCAACGCGCAAGGCGACCTTAATATTCAACTCGTAACCAACGAACCCAACGCGTTTGGGAAAAGTTTTCTTGCGCATTATGGAAAATTTTCGGGCGTAAAAAATTACGTTGCTCTGGTCGGTAAAAAATGCAAAAACCTTGAAGAAAAACTAGGCTATTACGGCGAAAAAATCGTTTTACTTGCTCAAACGCTTGGACTTAACACCTGCTGGGTTGCGCTGACTTTTAAGAAAATTAAAAACGCTTTTACCATAAACAAGGGTGAAAAGTTGGTTGCCGTTATTTCTATCGGTTACGGTAAAAACCAAGGCGTACCAAGCAAGAATAAACCACTTGATAAAGTTTGCGAATTTAACGGTAAATCGCCTGCGTGGTTTTTAGAAGGTGTTTCCGCTGCCCTACTTGCGCCAACGGCGATAAACCAACAAAAATTCTTCTTTACCGAAGAAAACGGCACGGTTACTTTAACGGCAGGCGTAGGCCCTTGCGCCAAAATTGATTTAGGAATAGTCAAGTATCACTTTGAAATTGCCGCCGGAAAAGAAAATTTTAAGTGGAAAGTGTAAACTTAAAGCGTAAAACGCGTTGTAAAAAGTTGATTTTACAATGCGTTTGTGTTAAAATATATAAGCATTTGCGGATATGGCGGAATTGGCAGACGCGCTAGACTTAGGATCTAGTGGGAGACCGTGGGGGTTCAAGTCCCTTTATCCGCACCAAAAGAGTTCGAATTGAACCACAAGGTTTGATACGAACTTTTTTTGTTGTTCTCTATATAAAGGGACTTGAACGTAGTTCTCCGTAGTGTAACGTAGGAGCATTAAGGAGAAAATTTGCTTGCAAATTTCCCGTAAGGGTAAATGGTGGACACCCACCGTTTATCGGGTATGGTCGCACAGGCGAAAGTCCCTTTATCCGCACCACGGAAAGTCTAAAACGAACTTTGGTTTGGTTTAGGCTTTTTTTGTTTTTTATCCGCGTATAGCGATAAACAAAAAGGTTAATAACCACTCTTGACTTGTTTAGCAATATTTGGTATAATTTAAAAACTATTATAAGGAGAACTTGCTTATGAAAGGCATGACCGCGTTTATACGCTCTCAATTAAACTTAATAATGCCTTTTACGGCAAAATGCTCTCTTTCAACGGTAAGGCGTGCGCAGGATAAAATTGGTAAACTTATGGCGGCTGGTCATAAAAACGACGTTGTTTTTGAAACGGTTAACGTTAACAACTTAAACTGCGCTATGATTACACCAAAAGACCTTATATCTACGGGCGTAATTCTTTATTTACACGGCGGTGGCTTCGTCGCTGGTAATTTGGATTACGCAAAAGGTTTCGGCACGGTTTTATCGGCACAATGCGGTATTCGCGTGCTTTGTGTTGAATATAGGCTTGCCCCTGAATACGTTTTCCCCACGGCGCTTGACGACGCGCTTGACGCGTACGGCTATCTTCTTTCAAACGGCTACGCACCGTCGCAGATTATAATTTGTGGCGAAAGCGCGGGCGGTGGACTATGTTATTCGCTTTGCCAAAAACTGCGCGATAAAGGCAGAACTATGCCGGCAGGGATTATCTCTATTTCCCCGTGGACTGATTTAACTTTAAGCGGTAAATCTTACGCGGCAAACGAGAAAAGAGATCCTTCCATTACCAAAGAACAATTAAAATTTTATTCTGACTGTTACGCGTACGGTATGCATAAAGAAGGCAAAAAAATACGCGCCTTGCCTGCGCCTAACCCCGAAGAAGATTATAAAATTAAAAGCAATCCTAAAATGTCGCCACTATTCGACACGCAAGAAAAAATGCCGCCGTCGTTAATTTTTGTCGGTGGGGACGAAATTATGCTTAACGACGCTACCGCGCTACACGATAAACTTATTGAAGCCAACAGAAGTAGCGAACTTGTAATTGCGCCTGAATTATGGCACGCTTACGTTTTATACGACTTAAAAGAACGCGAAAGTGATTTCGACAAAATTCGCAAATTTATAAAAACTATTATTCCAGCGCAAAAGAAACTGCGTTGGATGGCTCTCGATAACGCCGCAAAAATATTCCCAGCGGCGCGCAGTAGGCATTGGAGCAATTTATTCCGATTGTCAGCCACCCTTAACGAAGACGTTGACCGTAGCGCCCTACAAACGGCGGTAGACGTTACGGCGCGGAGATTTCCGTCCATTGCCGTAAGACTTCGTACGGGTATGTTCTGGTATTATTTAGAAGAATTACCATCCGCACCCGACGTTTTAGACGAAAAGCCTTATCCGTTATCGCGCATGCCGTTCGACGACGTTAGAAAGTGCGCGTTTCGCGTAATAATTTACAAAAAAAGAATTGCGGTGGAATTTTTTCACGCACTAACCGACGGCACGGGTGGTCTTGTGTTCTTAAAGACGCTCGTAAGCGAATACCTTTATCAAAAATACGGAATTAAAGTTCCGCACGGAAACGGCGTCCTAGATAGATTAGAAGAGCCGTCCGCCGCCGAACTTGAAGACAGTTTTATAAAATATCAAGGGAAACACCCCCTATCGCGCGCCGATACTAACGCGTTTAGGATAGGTGGTAAACGCGAAGAAGACGGATATTTAACCAACACTACTTTCGTTTTAGAAGCGGACGCGCTTAAAGAGCAAGCCAAAAAATACGGCGTAACCGTTACGGCGTTTATGACCGCGGCTTTAATAGTTGCAACGGGGCGTATTCAAACCAACAGAATAAGGCGTTCAAAGCATTATAGACCTATAAAAGTCCACGTTCCCGTTAATTTAAGACGACTTTTCCCGTCTAAAACTTTGCGCAATTTCGTTCTGTGCGCAACGGTGGGCGTTGACCCTAAACTTGGCAATTACGAATTTGGTGAGATTTGCGAAATAATCAGCCACCAAATGAAACTTCAAATCAACTGCAACAACTTTTCGTCAATGATGAAAACTAACGTAAACAGCGAAAGAAACAGACTTTTACGCGTAGTTCCGCTGTTTATCAAAAATTTCGTTATAAAATCGGTGTTTAACGCAGTCGGTGAAAAGAAAGGCTGTTTTACTTTTTCTAATTTAGGCGTAATCGATATGCCAGAAGAATTTTCTTCACACGTCGATAGGTTGGATTTTGTTTTAGGTTGTCAAGCTGCTGACCCGTATAACGTTTCGGCGCTAACCTATAAGGGCAAGACCTATCTAAACGTAATAAGAAATATAAGCGACCCCGTTTTAGAGCGCGAAATTTACGGCGTTTTTAAAGAATTAGGGCTTCCGCACACCGTGGAAAGCAACACGAGAGGGAGGAAATAAAATGTATTGTATAAAATGTGGCGTTAAACTTTCGGACGGTCAAACGGTTTGCCCAGTTTGCCATACGCGAGTTTACCACCCCGATTTTGAAATAACCGAAACCAACACTTATCCCAAAGTTCCGTTTAAATCCGAAGAATTTAACCGTAAAGGTTTAATGTTCGTAATAACTATACTTTTTTTAATACCGTTACTGTTACCAATAATATTAGAACTAACTTGGCACGATAGGATTGAGTGGTCGGGTTACGTTTCTGGCGGAACGCTTGTATTTTATATATGTTTCGTTCTGCCGTCTTGGTTTAAGCACCCTAACCCCGTAATTTTCGTGCCGAGTTCGTGCGTAATCGCGACGGGATATTTGCTCTATATATGCTTGCACACGGGCGGAAAATGGTTTATGCCGTTCGCATTCCCCCTATGCCTATCAATGACGGTAATAATTAGCGCAATAACCACACTTTTATATTATTTAAGGCGTGGCAAACTTTACGTCGTGGGCGGTGGACTTATCGCGCTTGGTCTTTGGACGGTGCTTTTAGAATTGCTTATCCGCTCGACTTTCGGTATATATTCTATCGTAATGTGGTCAAGCGCTTCGCTTACCGTACTTGCTTTGTCGGGAATAGCGCTTATAATCATAGCCATAGTTAAACCGCTAAAAGAATCTTTAAGAAGAATATTCTTTATCGGTAAAATAGATTGACAAATAAACTTATCCTATTTTGCTTTTTTGTTATCCTATAATGTCTTAAACGTTATAAAAACTGTGTCAAAACGTAAAATCTATTGACCACGTCTGTATTTTTGTGATACAATATCTTTATATTTAGCGGCACGGGATTAGCCGCAAACTTTAAGGAGAATTTAAAACTATGTGCAACAGATACGAATCTGCAAAAGAAATCTATGCTAAACTCGGCATAGACACCGACGCTGTTATTGAAACGCTTAAAAAGATACCAGTATCTCTTCATTGCTGGCAAGGCGACGACGTTAAAGGCTTTGACCAAGACGGTCCTTTAACGGGCGGTATTCAAACGACTGGTAACTATATGGGTAAAGCAAGAACCCCCGACGAACTTATTGCGGACATGGAAAAAGTTATGTCCCTTTGCCCTGGTGCTAAAAAGATTAACGTACACGCATGCTACGCTATTTTTGAAAAGGGTGAATTCGTTGACAGGGATAAATTAGAACCCAAACACTTTAAAAAATGGGTTGACCTTGCTAAAAAATACGGTGTTGGTCTTGACTTTAACCCTACTTTCTTTTCACACGGTAAGGTTAAAGACGGCTTAACGCTTTCTAGCCCCGATAAGGCTACTCGCGATTTTTGGATAGCGCACGGTCAAGCTTGTGTAAAAATTTCGGAATACTTTGCAAAAGAAACGGGCGTTCCTTGCGTTATGAATATTTGGACGGGCGACGGATACAAAGATATCCCCGCTGACAGATTAGGACCGCGCGTTCGCTATAAAGAAAGCATTGAAGCAATTCTTTCTATCCCCTACGACAAAAACTTGGTTAAACCTTGCGTTGAATCCAAAGTGTTTGGTATCGGCGTTGAAGCGTACACGGTAGGCTCGGCAGAATTTGCGCTTTCGTTTGCGGCTATGCACGACGGTTGCTTGCCACTTATGGACAACGGACACTATCACCCCACCGAAGTGGTTTCTGATAAAATTCCTGCGCTACTTGCCTTCTTCCCCGAAATTGCGCTACACATTACCCGTCCTATCCGTTGGGATAGCGACCACGTCGTACTATTTGACGACGAAACGAAGGAAATGGCAAAAGAAATCGTTCGTTGTAACGCGCTTGATAAAGTTTATATGGCGCTTGATTATTTTGACGCAAGCATTAACCGTATCGGCGCGTGGACGGTAGGTTTCCGCAGTTGGCAAAAAGCATTGCTCTCGGCAATGCTCACCCCCAACGCACAATTAAAGAAGTTACAAGACGAAAACAAACTTTCCGAACTTATGGTTATGCAAGAAAGGGTTAAGACGCTACCCTTTGGCGACGTTTGGAGAGAATATTGCGTTCGCTCGGGTGTTCCAACCGAGTGCCAACTCTTTGCTGAAATTGAAAAATACGAAAACGAAGTGCTTGCAAAAAGAGTTTAAATTTAAAACGTTAAAACGCCGTTGCAATCGCAACGGCGTTTTCTATATAACTAAAACTTATTTTTTGTTTGCTTTATCCGTAGTATCCGCAAAGCCGTAACAATGATATTGATCAACTCTCCAAGGTATAGAAACGTAAGGATGTCTTTTATCAATATCATCAACTAAATCAACGCCCCAACCAGGACCGTCAGGAATTTCCATATAGCCGTCTTTTAATTTGAATTTATACTCTCCCATACAATTTAACGCTTGGTTAAACGTTTTCGGTGGGAAAGTTTCCATAATTAAGAAGTTAGGAATTACCGCAGCCATATGCAAACTAGCCGCAATATTGATTACGCTTACCGGAACGTGTGGTACTATATACGCGTGGTGCGCTTCTGCAAGCGCACAAACCTTCATACTACCGGTAAATCCACCCAACGTACATACGTCAGGTCTTGCAATTCTCATACCAGAATTTAACATCATTTCAAATTCTTGTATGCTTATGCATCTTTCACCTGCGGCAATAGGAACTACTGTTTTTGCAGTAAATTCTTTTAAGGTCTCAATGTTTTCCGAACGGATAGGATCTTCAAAAAACAGTATATTTAAGTTTTCTAACATTTTGCACAACATTAAAGATTCGTCGCCGTTAAGCTCTCTATGGATTTCTATTGCAATGTCAATTTCATCACCAAGTACTTCTCTTGCAAAGGCAATTCTATTATACATAATTGATAAACGCTTTGAAGACGCCATACCTTCCATATCCCTACAAGGGTTAATCCTTACCGCCGTAAAGCCTTCTTCTTTTGCTTCAATTAATAGTGCCTTAAACAACTCATTATCCATAGTAGGGGTAACGTGTCGCCATACGCGTATTTTATCTCTATACTTACCGCCGAACAAATCATAAACGGGAACGCCCAACGCCTTGCCTTTAATATCCCATAGCGCAAGGTCAATCGCAGAAATAGCGCTTTGAATATTCATTCCCTTAAATTGATGTTCTTCGTATAATCTTTCGTTTATAAAATTAATTCTGTTAACGTCTTCGCCCAAAAGTACTGGCTCTAAGCATTTAAGAGTACCAACTACCCCTTCTCTCATAGCCCAAAGGCCAGATTCGCCAATACCAACGATACCTTCGTCGGTATGAACTTTAACAAACAAATGTCTATTACCTGCTAAAATCGGCTCAATTTTTGTGATTTTCATTTTATATTGCTCCTTTCGCATATTTTGCTTTATTATAGCATTTTATATTGATTAATGCAATAATTCTGCTTACTAAATCCTACACGGATATTGACTTATTTATTATAAAACTCTTCAAATAAATCGTTGGGAGTACACTCTAAAATGTCGCAAATGGCTTTAAGATTTTCAAACTTTATACCCGCCGTTTGATTGTTGACAATTTTATTAAAATTTTGATAACTTAACCCAAGTTGAATATAAAGCCAGTATTTAGTCTTGCCTTTCTCTTTCAAAATTTCTTGTATTCTTAACTTCATCACTCACCTACACACTATATAATGTGAACATTATATACTCTAAATATTCTTGACACATAGACCTATAAATTATATAATGTACACATTAGATATTGAGCAACTTGCAATACTTAACGGAACAAATTAATGAAACTTTTAACTAAAAACTGGGTGCTATCATTACAAAAAGCGCTTTTGCCCGAAGCCACTAAAAATGAAAAAGCAGGGTTAAAAACCCTACTTTTAGAACTTGAAAAAGTTAACGAAATTAATTTAAAATCAGAAAAATTAATAGATAAAAATTTTAAAATGCGCAAATATTATTTTCAACAAATCACTAACGTTGAAAAAAATGATTGCGAACTAAAATTTACTTTCAAATCCGAAAAGCCTTTAACTTTTACAAAATATAAAGTTATCAACGACCAACTGAACTTAACGAGCGAAAAAATAGGCGCGTTTGTTGAACTGCATTTTGCAGAACTATATAACGACCACGGTTTGTTTGAAGCGCACTTTCTTGTACACTCGCCGTCAGCAACGCCCAAAAGCGATTTATACGACTTTATAATTGTTGCCGACAGCATAAACGTTGAAAAATAAAAATACACCCCGACGATATTCCGTCGGGGTGTATTTTTATTACATTAAAAGCGTGCCTTCGGTAGATTCTATAACCTTAAACATTTCTACTTGCCTACCCGTAATTGCGTCTATATAGACGTAATAGGTTGAGCCGTCGTATTCGCCTGAAAATTCATAGCAAAGTTTTTCGCTTTTCGTGCCTATCGGAACGATAGCCAGCCTTGCCGTTTCAACGGTTATATTTGAAGATACTTTTGCTTGCGCTTGTGATTTTGTAAGCGCGGGGCTTTCAACCACTCTTTCGGTATGGTTAGTATAGTAACTTCTTGCTTCTAAACCGATTACCGTTTGAGTTTCCGCGCACACCCTAACCTTAATCAAATCAGAGTATACGATTGCGCCGTTTTGAACGTAAGCAAAGTTTATCGTATAAAGATTGTTTGAAAGGTTAATCCAAACGGGTTTCATATTTTCAATACCAAGCGAAGTTAAAAATTCTTGCGCTTTTTCGGTGGCTTGTTCTGCGTCGCTGTTGACTGAATTACAACTGCCCGCGTAAGAGAACATAATTATTTTTCCGCCAACCTTGGAAATTTGCGCGTACATAAGTTCGCCTTTCGACGTGCCTTGTACGTTAAAGCACTCTATATCACCACTCGTCGTGCCGACGTTCTTTACGTCTTTGACTTCGTAACTTTCAAACGCTTTAATAAAAATTTCACGCGCATTTTCTTCGTCAATTTCCTCACCCGAAAGACCTTTTATTTCACGCTCGTTAAGTCCGTCAGAGAACGGTCCGTCGTAAATTAGTTCAGGATATTGAACTGAAAGGTTTTGAAGTTGGTCAAACCCTTCTACCACGAGATTTCCTTTATTTCCTTCTAAAAGGGACGAGAAGGAAAATCCGTCCATATCGCCAACCATTTTTTGCAAACTATCTTTTAACGTTTGGTTTGCGCGATATAGTTGACTTAACCCTTGATAGTCTTCTTGGGTAAGTTTTTCGCCCGTAATAATCTTATTGTTAAGATATTTTGCGTAGTCGCCTATTTGGTTTATAAGTTTAGTAGTGTAATACTTACTTTCGTCGTGAAGCGGAAGTTGTTGCAAATCGTTTTCTGCAAGTTCGCTGTTTATTGCCGTATCAACCAAATACTTTTGGAGCGCACCGCTATCCGCCGTTGCAAGCGCTTTTGATAGGTTTAAGTCGATATTATCAACTTGTTCTACCGTATCGTAGAACGATTTTTGATAACTTGCTTCTAAAAGATTGTCTTCGGTAGTAGGCATAAGGAAGGTAAACGTCAGCACCGAAGCAAGCACCAAGGTAGCAACGCCAAGCGAAATTACTGCTGCAAGCCAACCGCCTATCCCCTTATTTCTATCCTTATTTCTTTGACGATTTTTATTTCTTTCTTCGCGTTTTTGCCTTCTTTCTGCGGCAATACGCTTTCTCTTTTCTTCTTTATCTCTTCTTTTTTGAAGAACTGCTTCACGCTTTGCCGCTCTTTCTTCGGCTAAACGCTTACTTCTATCTTTCTTGCTTTCGTTTTTAAGCATTTCTCTACGCGCGTCGCGTTCGGCTTTAATTTCTTGACGACGTTTTTCCGCTTCTGCTTTGCGCCTATTTTTTTCGCGTAAAGCCGCCGCCTTTGCCTTTTCTTTTTCGGCTTTTCTATGCGCCTTAATTCTCGCTAACTCAACGCGTTTTTCGGCAAGAACTTTTTCTTTTTCTGCTCTTTTTCTTTCTTTTTCTGCTTTTAACTCTTGCTTTTTAATCCTTTTTTCTTCGCGCAATTTTTCGGCTTTTAATTGTTTTGCGTTCTTTTTCTTTGCGCTTGACGTAGATTTTTTAACGGTTTTTTTCTTTGCCGGTGTTTTGGCTTTTTTTGCCGAGTTGTTTTCGGCAACGTTTTCCACTTTTTCTACGGCGTTATTTTTCTTTTTTTCCATATTAATTCTCCTTATATCGCAAAGACGTGATTACCGATAGTAATCGTCGTTTTTCTACTGAAAATCCAAGCGCTAGTCGCCGTTCTGGGATTATAATAGTATAGCGCGCCGTACGTGGGGTCCCAACCGTTCATAGCATCTTGCGCGGCCTTTCTTGCCGTCGCGTTAGGCGTTAAGTTTATTTGCCCGTCGTCGACCGCGGTAAACGCGTAACTTTGATATATTACGCCAGCCATGGTGTTCGGGAACGAAGAACTTTTAATTCTGTTCATAACCACCGCGCCGACTGCGACTTGTCCGACGTAACTTTCACCCCTTGCTTCGCCGTAAATTAGCCTTGCAAGAAGATTTAAGTCGGAATCGCTGTAACTTGACGAACTAGACGAAGAACTGCCCGAACTCATACCGAGTGCTTTAAGCGTAGCAGGTCCTACTATTCCATCGACGGTAAGCCCGTTCTTTCTTTGGAAATATTTAACCGCTTCACGAGTTTTAGCGCCGAAAATGCCGTCTACTGCGCCGGTGTAATATCCCCAGTTTTTAAGTTTACGTTGCATGGTTTTAACCACGCTGCCCGAACTGCCTTGTTGATAAACGGCAGCGTAGGCGGTTTCCACGCGCGGCGTAGTCGTCGCCGTGGTTATGCACAGCCCCATGGTCAATATCATGACGGCTATGATTGCGATTTTAAAAACCTTTTTCATCTATGCTTTCTCCTTATTAAAAAAGTCGTTTATAATATCTTTTATCTTGCTTCTGTAAACGTAACCGCTCTCTGATCCAGTAAAACATAACGGCGGATACACCACGCACCACCAGTTATCGCCTTCACCACTACCAAGATTGATTATTAGCGCGTCGTAAAACCCTTTTTCAAGTTCCAACTCTCCGTAAACGCGGGTGGGAAATTCTTCCCTTTTAATCCCTGCCGACGAGCGGTAAGTAAATCCGTTTTCTTTTAACACCCTATCCGCAACTGCTTCCACCCCCGAAAGCCTGTCGTTTAACATTTTTTCAGCGTCTTTTTTAGTGTTGCACTCCGCAATAAAGGGCGTAAGGTATTTTACAACCGCATCTTTAATTTTATATTTTACGGTTTGGTCGCACTCTAAATTAGAATTAGCGCGAATATGAATTCTCAAATATTCGGTATCCGTTTGGTTTTCAGAAACAAAAAGACCTATTCCCGACAAAATTATTATGGCGACAATTAAAAAACTTATGCAAAACTTTTTCATTTTAACTCCTTTGCTTTCTTTTTTAAGCAAAAGTGTTATTGACACATATTTTAATTTTTATACTGTAATTAATTCATTTTATTTTTGCATTAAAAAAGACTTGCTTTATTAAAGCAAGTCTTTTTTATAGTTTATTTCTCTAAATAAATTTTCCGTTTTCGGGAACTACGGTTTCCGCTTTTATTAAATTATCGCCGTAAAGCCCAACAAGTTTTTTATACGCCACGTCGCGCGATTTTTTATCTAAAAAAACACCGAACACCGAAGGTCCACTACCTGCAAGTAACGCCGTGTTTGCGCCTGCTTTTAGCAAGTTAAAAACGTTATGTTTGATATTCGGCACCAAATCTACCGCCGCCAAATATAAATCGTTTTTTAAGTGTGGCAGGGCGGAAAGTAAATCTCCTTCGTGCAAAGCGGTTGACGCTTTTTCGGTTGTTGGCTTAAAACTCTTTTTCTTTTGGTCAAACTTTTTATAGCAATTGCGCGCAGAAATTTCCGCAGGCTCGGTTATAACCAAAATATATACTTTTTTGTCTATATCTTTAATTTCTACTTGGTCGCCACGCCCTTTAATTACTGCGTAACCACCCGTTAACATATACGTTGAATCGCTGCCCAAATCGCTAGCAAGCGGCGACATATCGCCGTTTATGTCGTAAAGAACGTTTAGAGCGTTAAGCACCCCTGCAATGTCGGCAGAAGAACCGCCCAAACCACCCGCAACGGGAATACTTTTATTGACGATTATATCCACCCCGTAAGTCCCGAAGGTATCAATAAACAGTTTTGCCGCTTTATACGCGTTGTTCTCTATAATAGGGCAATCAACCACTATCCCCTTGTTTAATAGGGTAATTTTTCCGTCAGTTCTAGGTTTAATCGTAATCTCGTCGAAAAGGTTTATTGACGCAACCAAAGAATTTAGTTCGTGGTATCCGTCTTTTACACCCAAAACGTCAAGAGTAAGATTTATTTTTGCAGGTACTTTTACCGTAACTTTTTTCATAAGTAATTTTTAATTTATCCTTATTTTTGTCTATATACTACTATTCTTTCTTTGCCCGTTAACGGAAAGGTTAAGTCCGTGTTAGTTGCAATAAGCGCCGACGGGCAAACGTTTAAGCGCTTTGACAGCGACCATAAGTCTTCACCTTCCACGGGGATATACACGCTTAACGCGCTATCGTTCTTTTTCTTTTCGCCAAGCGGTTTAATTTCACCGATTATCCTAACTTCATTTCTTTCTTCGGGATAAACGGTAAACGTAACGTCGGCTTCAAGTTCAATTTCGTTTATAGAAACTATTCTTGCGCGCGCTTTTTGCGCTTTTGCCACCGTTTCAAGTTCTACGTTACAAGCAAACGGGCAATCGAGCGAACACTCAAAAGGCGTTTCTAATTTAAGCGTAAACGTTCTGCCATCGCCGTCGCGCAAGTACGCCACGGCATAAAGCGCACCAGTAACGTCGGTTAAATCGCCGTCGCACCGCTTGTTCGTTATTTCAACCCGTTCTCCGCCGACTGCAAGCAACGCCGTGCCTACCGGTAAATCTTCGGTCATTGCCCTGCCCGACACCGTTTGAGAACAACTGCGAAGTTCCCCCGTTTTATAATACGCCAAATCGCGCTTTACAAGTTCCACTTCCTGCTCGGTAGAAAACGCGTCCGTCGCCACGGTAACCGTTTCGTCAGAATACGCTTCGCCTTCAAAAACCAAATTCACACTCGCACTCACCACGCTTTTTCCACCGTCGTCGTCAACCGACACTTCGGTCTTAAACGACTTTTCTTTTACGCGTGCAGTTGCCTGCATATTCGGCATAGCGTCTTCACACTCTATTTCCATTCTAAACGGTATATTTTTGCTTTCTTTAATTATATCACCCTTTTCGGATTTTTGCAACATTATCGCCGACAATAACACTTCGCCGTCTACTATAATAGCACCCACTCCACATTGAACGGCGGTAATAACTGCTTGCGCGCGATGGCTTAAAACTTCCGCCACGGGGTAAGATAATTCAAATTCTTCTTCTACTGGATAAACGGCGCTTTTTACCCCGAAACTTTTAATAAACGGTATTTCGCTTTGATTAACTATAAGATTTTCCCCACTCGATAACGCAGAAAAGTGTTCGCAATCGGAAACGTCCGCACGCACGGTAATATACGCGCCGGCAATCGGTCTTGTACCGCTCAAATTACAATCCGCTTTGTCAACGGTTGCCGAAAGATAAGCACGGCTCATAGAACCGATTTCAGCATCTTTTATCGTACCTTTAAATTCTACGCCACACTCGCATTTTTTAAGCGCGCCTTCTATATCTATATAACTTATATAAAATATAACTTTTCCACCGTAATTAACCCCGCCGTTTTCAACGTCGCTTTCTAAAATAACCGCCCACGCTGAAATGTTTAACACCGACGAAACTTCTTCGGTAGAAATATCCGCCTTGCACTCCGCCCTAATTTGCTCGGAAACGCTTTTCTTTTTGCAATTAAAATTTATCTTTTCAAAAACAGGTTCAAATGCCATAAAACCCCTCCACACCACAATTCAGTTTATTACAATATATTTTGATAATGGATTAATTATGACAAATAAAAAGAACTTACGCATTTAGCATAAGTTCTTATCACCTTATTAAGCGTCGGGCGCGCTTTCTTTTAATCGAACGCGTCCGCACATATATTCTGAATACGAATACGACGTTTTACCCTTAAAATTTTTGTCAAAAGGCATAACGGTAAATAGCGCTGGATAAACGCCGACCAACGTTCCAGAAAACGAAACGAATTTGTTTCTGCCAAGGTTGAGCGTAACGTCAACCGTTTTTTGTTGCATCTTCTTTATGGTTTCTTTAACCTGACTTAAACTTAATGAACTTTTTATCATACCCAAGTTATTGCCAAGTTAAAAATTATTATACCTTAAAAATTAAGGCGACGGCAAAAAACTGCGCCAAAATTAATAATCGTCGTCTTCGTCGTTGTCTTCTTCGTCGTCTTCATATTCCTCGTCGTCTTCAAAGTCTT
This sequence comes from Clostridia bacterium, assembly GCA_017503265.1. GTDB lineage: Bacteria > Bacillota > Clostridia > Christensenellales > Borkfalkiaceae > UBA1259. The sequence goes on from JAFVTK010000018.1 coordinate 24,191, forward strand.
CGTCGTCAACATCAGGAATATCAAAGTCGTCGGGTTCACATTCGGAAATTTCGTCTTCCTCTTCTTCTTCGTCGTCAAATTCACCTTCTTCTTCGGCGAGTTTATTTAAGGAAAGCATTTCTTCATCTTCTTCCTCTTCTTCCTCGTCGTCGTCAAGGTATTCCTTCCACGATTCGTCGTCAGGATCTTCCCTACCTTCCTTATAATCTCTTTCTTCCGCACACTTTGCACACATGCTTTCGCCGGGTTTAATGTGATTTTGATGACAAATGGGGCAGAGTTCCCAAGCATCAACGTCGTCGTCAATATCGTCTACGGCAAAAATAAGTTGCGGACCTTTTTTAAGTTCTGCTTTACAAACGTCGCAGTATTCTTCCCCTTTTTTCATATAGTTTAAATCACATCGGGGGCATTTAACGTAATCAGCCATAATTTATCTCCATATATATCATATATATTATGTTGTCGGTATCATTGTGTCAAAAATTTTATTCTTACGATTAATACCAAATATAAAGTGCAAAATTTATTTTGCCAAACGGCGACAGTCGTTTGCAAGCGTAACACGCTTGACGTTATATTATATTTTTTAAGGGATAGACGACAAGCGCGCAAGCATTTGTCGGATTGACCGCAAAAAATACAATTAGCAAGTGCAAAATTTATTTTGCCAAACGGCGACAGTCGTTTGCAAGCGTAACACGCTTGACTTGCTATATTATATATACATATAAAGAATTTGTAAACTATTTTTTCAAACTTTTTTGAAAAATTTTTAAATTTTTACTCTATAACGTACACCAAAAAAATAATGCGCTATAAAAAAGAAAGGGACAACCTTCCCTTTCCTTTAATAATAATCAATTGTAAACTTATAAAACTTATTTTTTACAGATTTATCCATTCTCCGTGTTTGGGCGCAATAAACAACCCATCGGGGACGCGTTTTAAAAATTCTTGCTTAAACGTTTCTAAAATTTCGGGATTATCGACTTGTCTAAAATCTTGATGATGTGGAATTAATACTTTGCACCCGATTTTAGCCGCGAATTCTGCTTTGTTAGCATTTGAGATAGGATCCATAGAGCGCTGAATTATAGCAATATCAGGCTTTAATGCTTTGCAAATATTAACTTGTTCTATCGTAGGCTCGTTTCCCCACAATAAAATCTTAACACCGTTGGGTAGTGTAAAAAGATAATTGCGATATTCAAAACTTCCCAAGGCCTGCAATGACCTTATCCCCGCGTCTTTTTGAC
>JAFVTK010000121.1 GCA_017503265.1 Clostridia bacterium
ACGTTCCACGGTATTTCAGGCAAATTTTCGCCCGCAGGCGTTAACATTTTATTAACTCTTTTCTTTTGCATCTATAAACTTTTCCTTTCAATTAACAGATAAAAGCCCGACGCTAAATATGTCGGACTTTATTTAACTTTAAATATCCAAAGCGTTTTTAATCGATAAATAATCGTTAGTAAGTATCGTGTCTATGCCCATTTCAATATACTTTCTTGCTTCTTCGGGGTCGTCCGCATAGAAAACGTTACACTTTATGCCGTTTGCGTGCGCCTTGTCAACCGTTTCTTGATTAAAATACGGCTTAAACAATTGAACTTTTTTTGCGCCGTGTTCGATTGCGCGTTCAACTATTTCCCACGCCCTTGTCGCAAGATGCCCTATACATACGCTAATATCAGGCGCATAATCCATAAACTGCTTAATAACGCCGTCGTGTGAAATCATAAAGTAAACGTGTTTTTCGCAGTCGTATTTTCTAATTAGACTTACTATTTTTTCCATTGCCGCGCGGTCGTATGTATCAGAAAGCGTTTTGACGTGGATATTCATTATTACGCGTCCAGCAAACTTTTGTAAAATATCTTCAAACTTAACTACTTTAAGCCCTTTAAATTTCTCGCCAAATTTTATACCAAAATCAACGTTTTCAAGTTCTGCAAAATCTTTTTCATAAACAAGCCCGCTTCCGTCACTAACTCTATCAAGCGTTGAATCATGGCAAGAAACTATTTCGCCGTCTTTGGTATGCCATAAATCAAACTCTATTTCTTGCGCACCAAGCGCTACTGCCGCGCCAAATGCAGGCATACTGTTTTCGGGTGCAATCGTGTTAAATCCACGGTGCGCGCAAATACGCGGATACGACATATATTTATCAAACGCAACAACCGATTTACCGCCGTTACGGTAAAGCCAAGGTCTACGCCCTTCTTCTATATATTCGTAATGTGATTTAAGCGCGCCTTTAAAACCTGCCGCCTTATAATATTTATCGTGCGGATTAATTTCGCATATACCAAGCCCAACCTTACTTTTCATATCAACTAAAATTTTACCGTCGGGCGCGATTACCGAACTGCAACCGCAAATTTCGCTTGTCTCACCAAGAGAAACTGCGGCACGAATTAGATAAGCGTTGGTATTGTAGCATAAAAAGCGGTTTATTACCGATAACGCCTCGTGTGCGTCCGTACGCTGATGCGAACAGCCTATTATAACGTCTATATTTTGCCTTGCAAGCGGTGCAAAGTTTTCATAGAAATAAAAGTCGTAACAAGTCATAAAACCGTACCTTACGCCTTCAATTTCAACGACGTACGGTTCTTGCGGTGAATAAGTGTAAGAAACGTCCAACTCGTTACCGCCTTCCATTTCGGTTTTAACTTCGCTGGGCGCTGGGTGCGCTTTATAATACTTCCCGATTACGTTACCATTTCTATCGATAGCGTGTGTAGTGTTTCGGTATCCACTTTCCGTTTTATCCGCAGCGTTTACAAATACTATTGCGTTGCAACGCTTTGCCGCCGCTTTTGCGCGCCCTAAAATATCCGCGTTGCGTTTTTCAATAGATGCGTGGAAATTGTTTTTATTAGACTGTGATGCAGGAATATCGCTATATTCGGGCAATACTATTAAATCTAAACTGTCGTCGCACTTATCAAGTAGCGCAACCATATCGTTATAACATTTGTCCGTATCTTTTTCATCAAAAGAATAATAAGGTTGAATTACACAAACTTTCATATTTCACCTATTAAAATATTAATAGCAATATTGTAACACACCTATTATTTTTAAGCAATAAAAAACGGCGAAATTTTTCATTTCGCCGTTTAATCGTCTTTATTTAATTAACTACATCATTAAATTAATTAATAAGTTACAAGCAATAACTATTAAGACAAGTGCGATAGGATAAGTTGAAGCGTATGCGCCTGCAACGTCGTCCGATTTAGCAGTTGAAATCAAAGTACCGAGAGCAGGAGTTGAAGTCATACCGCCAGTAATTGAGCCAAGATTTGAAAGAAGTGGTAATTTCAAAACGTACTTACCCAAGAAGAAACCTGCAATCATAGGAACGATCGTGATTACAAAACCGCCGATGAACCCCCAAGCAACAATACTTGCATCATCACCCACAGCAGAAACAAGGCTAACACCACCGTCAACACCTGCACCGATAAGGAAGAGCATAAGTCCTAATTCTTTTAAGGTTTTTACGGTTGCGGCAGGAACTTCCATAGACATCTTGCCGATTCTACCAAAGTGACCGAATACCAAACACATAATAAGAACACCACCGGTAGTTCCAAGTGAGAAATTAACGCCACCGAAAAGCGGAATTTTAATTCCACCAAGAATAAGTCCAGAAACAACAGCAATAGCAAGGGCGGTAAAACCGAAATCATCACAAGTGAAAAGTTTCTTTTCTTGTTTCTTTTCAGCAGCTTCCATAATTTCAGGTTTCAATAAACTTCTTTCGTAAGCCATATCCGCCTTAACAAATCTAGGAAGAAGTTGAACGAACAACACAACGCCGATAACGCCGAAAGGATATGCAATTGCGTGACCGAGTGTGACAAGCGTATCAGATCCAGAACCAAACTTTTCAAGCATAGCCTCTTGAGCGGCAGAATAACCAGGGGTTGTCGTTAAAGAACCCGACAAAATACCTGCCCAAAAATCTGAACCATACGGTGATATTAAAGTGCAGACAACTGCGACTGCAGTTCCTATCAAAATTACTGTTACGCCCATTACGATATAAGTTTTAAAGTTTTTAGCAAGATCTCTAAAAAATCTAGGACCTGCTATAAAACCTACTGAACCAACGAACATAACCAAGCCTACGTTTTGAATAACACTTTTAAAGTATTTAACATTTGCTGATGCTGACTGTATAACATTTCCCGCAGCATCTTTCACTTCACCATGTAAGTGAAAAGCGCCTAAAATAGGTAATTTTTCTGGTATTAACGTGCAAAGATAACCAAATAAAATTGCTACCAAAAATACGCCTGCAGTACCCAAATTAACGCCTTTAATCGTAACTCTACCAAGCAAATAGCCGAGCGCAACTACAACGAAAATACTAGTCAAAAGAGACGATAAACCAAACACACTAGCAACGCCCTTATCAGAAATACCAGCATTGTAACCGCACCATACGCCGATACCTGCCACTACAACGAGGGCAATAGTAATCCAAAGCCATTTAAGACTCTTTTTATTTTCTTTTTCCATTTTTATATACTCCTAAATTTTATCTATCGTTTTATTACATACCACAGCCCGACCGCTAAATAATAGCCGTCGGGCGTTAGTTTTAAGTTAAAATTTTAAATATCTTTTTGTTTGGTATAGTTAGGTAATAATTGTGGAGAAAGTTTGGTAGCGTTGATACCTGCGTCTTTGAGTTCCTTATCGAACGCTTTAACGTGGTCAAGCGTGAGTTCCTTAACTTCAATGTCCTTATAAATCTTACCTACGCTCTTACCTGCGTTTCTACCAAATACGATAATATCAAGTAAAGAGTTACCCATAAGTCTGTTTCTGCCGTGAATTCCCCCAACCGCTTCACCTGCTACAAACAAGTTAGGAACGGTCGTGGTCATACCGTCAGCCGAAATATCAAGTCCACCGTTTTGATAGTGGAGCGTCGGATAAACCAAAATCGGGTCTTTTCTAATATCAATACCGTATTTGCCGAACATACGAAGCATTGCAGGGATACGTTTTTCAATAGTACCTTCACCGCCGATCATATCAATCATAGGTGTATCTAGCCATACGCCTTCGCCGTCAGTCGTCTTAATACCGTTATCGCGTTTTTTGCACTCTCTAATAATCGAAGATGCAGTTACGTCACGCGTTTCAAGCGAATAAACGAACGCTTGACCGTCTTTGTTTACGAGTTGAGCACCGAGCGAACGAACTTTTTCGGTAACGAGTGCGCCGAAGATTTGAGTAGGTTCAGCAACGCCCGTGGGGTGATATTGTAAAGTATCAGCGTAAAGAAGTTTTGCGCCTGCCCTATAACCCAAAACCAAACCGTCGGCAGTTGCGCCGTAGTGGTTAGAAGTCGGGAAACCTTGATAGTGAAGTCTACCAGCACCACCAGTTGCAATAATAACCGTTTTTGCTTTTGCAACGTAAATATCTTTGGTTTCCATATTCATTAAGACAGCACCAGCCGCTTTGCCTTCAACGTCTTTAATGATTTCGATAGCCGCGGTAAAGTCTACTACGGGAATACCCCTGTTTAATACTTCGTCGCGGAGCGTTCTCATAATTTCCGCGCCCGAATAGTCCTTACAAGCGTGCATACGTTTTCTTGAAGTACCGCCACCGTGAGTGGTAATCATAGTGCCGTCTGCTTCTTTATCGAACATAACGCCAAGTTCGTTAAGCCATTTAATAGCGTCGGGAGCGTCGTTAACGAGTTTATATAAAAGTTCGTGTTTAGCAGCGAAGTGTCCACCACCAAACGCGTCGAGATAGTGAATTGCAGGGCTATCGTTAGGTTTATCAGCCGCTTGAATACCGCCTTCCGCCATCATAGTGTTTGCATCACCGATACGGAGTTTAGTAACCATCATTACTTTTGCGCCTGCGTTATCCGCTTCGATAGCGGCAGAAGAACCTGCGCCACCGCCACCGATAACCAAAACGTCTACGTCGTAATCGGGTTTAGATAAATCTATATCCATATCGAGAACTCTTGACTTGCCTTGAAGAAGGTCAGCGAGTTCGTGAAGAACTTTACCACCCTTATTAGGACCAACTTTAAGTTCTTCGTAAGCAGTTTCAATATAGTCGGGGTGGTTTTCTTTCAATACGGTTTGTTTTTCGTCCGCGCTCATTCTTGCGAACAAATTGTTAAGTCTTTCTTGTCTGGTCGCTTCGACCTTTTTCATCGAATCGAGTTGTTCTTGCGTATATTTATACATAATTCGCTCTCCCTTACTTTTCGATTTCTCTATTGTTATAGAGTTCTTTCAATTCTTCGATAGGTTTGTTCATAAGAGTTTCAATAAGTTCAACGTATTTTCCGTCTTCAATCTCTTTAACCCTATCGATAAGGTGTTGTGTTTCGGGCGCGATATACTTACCGTAAAGACGCCTTGAAAGTTCTGCAACTTGCGGATGTGAAATACCTGCTGGGCATCTTGACGAACAAACGCCACACATTACGCAGTCGAAAGATTCTTCTGCGCACTTTTCATATTCGCCACGTTGAGCGTATGCAATGTATTGCATAACGTTTAAGCCTTGCGTACAACTCTTGGTGCAAGCGTTACAGCCGATACAAGCGTAAATTTCAGGGTAAAGTTGCATCATAATTTGCTCGGTAGGTTTAATCTTTTCAATATCGTAAACCTGTTTTACGAGCGGGAAGAACGGAAGCGTTGCAACGTACATATCGTTTTCAACTTTTTGTTGGCAAGCGAGGCACGCGTGCAATTCCGTTTGTCCTTTAATACGGTAAATGGTCGAGCAAGCACCGCAGAAACCGTTACGGCAACCACAACCACGAACGAGTTGATAGCCTGCGTATTCCATAGCCTTCATAATGGTAAGGCTTTCGGGAACTTGATACTTTTTACCGAAAAAATAAACGTTAACTAAATTTTCCATTTCGTTTTCTCCTTATTAATACTCATCGGGTAGTGCGTCGAGTTGATCCATCCTGAATACCGGACCGTCTTTGCAGACGTATTTTGATCCGACGTTACAGCGACCACATTTGCCTATCCCACATTTCATCCTTAATTCCAACGTGGTGTAAATTTGTTCTTTATTAAAACCGATTTCACCAAGACCTTGAAGGGTAAACTTAATCATGATAGGCGGTCCGCAAAGAACTGCCGTAGTTTTTGCCTTCTTATCTTCATCAAACTTTTCCGCAACTTCTTTTACGAAGTTAGGTACGAAGCCGACGTGTCCGTCCCAGCCTTCTTGTTCACGGTCAATAGTTAAGTGAACGTTAACGGTGGGGTCGTTTTTCCACTCGTCGATAATTTCTTTATAGAAAACCAAGTCGTCTTTACTTCTAGAACCGTAAACTATATCAACTTTGCCGTAGTTTGCTCTGTTATCACGAACGTAATTTATAACCGAACGTACGGGCGCTAAACCTATACCGCCGGCAATAAAGAGCATATCTTGACCTTTAAATTCAGTTTCTACGGGGAAACCGTTGCCGTAAGGTCCGCGAACGGTGATTTGTTGACCAACTTCCGCAGCATGCAACCAACTGGTTACGCAACCGCATTTTTTAATTGAAAACTCAACGTATTCGGTGTTCGTAGGCGAAGAAGTAATTGAGAACAACGCTTCACCAACCCCTGGCATAGAAAGCATTGCGCATTGACCAGGTTTGTGAATAAACGGTTTTTTACCGTCCAAGGTTAAAACCCTAAAAGTCTTAACGTCAGGCGTATCTTGTCTTATATCCGTTATAACGCAAACGGTAGGAATCAAAGGTTCTTTAACGTTAGTCATTGTTTTTACCTCCGAGAGTTTTCATTACCTTTACGATATTCATTGAAATCGGGCATTTTGCTACGCATCTACCGCAACCTACGCACGAGAACATACCGTCGTTATTAGTGGGGAAGTATACGAGTTTATGCATAAATCTCTGGCGGAAACGTTCCATTTGGGTAAGTCTTGGTTGACCAGCACTCATCTTGGTAAAATCAGAGTACATACAAGAGTCCCAACAACGAAAACGTTGAACGCCTTTATTCGTCTTAAAGTCCTTAATATCGTAACATTGACAGGTCGGGCAAACGAAAGTACACGTTCCGCAACCCAAGCAAGCTTCGGAAAGATTTTTCCACTCGGGCGAATTAAAGAACTTATCAGTCTTATCAGCGCCGAATTCGTCAGCCTTCAAATCTTTTAACGGAAGTTTATCCAAAACTTTTTTGATTTGTTCTTTTTGTTCGTTAACAGCCTTTTCGTCACTACTTTCAGTAACGCCGTCAAGTTTAGCAAGAAGCGCTTCACCCTTTTCGGTAACTGCGTTAAAATAGAACGCGTCGTCGGTTTTATAGCACTCTATATCCCCTTTGGGGGCAGAAGCGTCTATACCAAACGTACCGCAGAAACAAGTTTCAGTAGGACGAGTACAAGCCATCGAAACGATAACGCCGTGTTCGCGTCTATTCTTATAATAACTGTCAACTGGTTCAGCAAGAAAAACTTTATCCAAAACTTCAAGGCTCTTAACGTCGCAAGCGCGCACGCCGAACACTACGAAATCTTCGGCTTCTGAACGATTATCAATAATTTCAATGCTCTTTCCTTCGGTCTTAAATTCCATAAGGTTTTCAGTTTGCGGAAAGAAGAAATCTTTTGCCGAACGGTCTGTTTTAAGCGCGTCGCTCATCTTCATACCGTCAGCGTACTTTTTATACGCCACGCGACCTTTTTCAAGGTCAACGGGAATATAAAGGGTTGCATTTTCGGCAATCTTATTAAAAAGTGCCGTGGAGTTACTTAAACTGCATTTACGCATATTATTCATCCCCCCTATTAACTGCTTCGGAAGGTTCTATATCTTCTTTGGTGTAGTTTACTAACGGCGCGCGGCTTCCGACTTCCGCACCAGCCTGATAATCACCGTAGAAGGTGTTAATGTCTTTAATGAATTTTCTGTTCAACAAGTGAAGTGGAATATGTTGCGGGCAAACCCTTGAACACTCACCACAGTCAGTACAACGACCAGCGACGTGGAAGGCACGGATTATGTGGAACATTTTTTCTTCAAAACTGTTTGCCGCAGCCTTGTTTTCAACGCCCGAATTCGGATTGTCGAATACGCACTTTTCACAAGTACAAGCAGGGCAAATATCACGGCAAGCATTACAACGTATGCAACGTGAAAGTTCGTTCTGCCAGAACGCAAATCTTTCGTCGGCAGTCATCTTTTCAAGTTTAGCGACTTCGTCAAAGCGGTTGCTGTCTAAAACTAAACCGTCTTCACCGATAAGTTCGTCGTACGCAACGTGCTTTTTGCTCTTGCAATTTAAGCAACGTTCAGAAAAAACGTCTGCCCTATTCAATTCTTTAACTCCGTCGTAAAGCGTTTCAACCTTAACGGTCTCGCTTTCGCTTACGATAGATAATATTCCGTCGCCAACCGCTTGCTTAATTTTATTTTCGTCAATCATACCGTCGCAAGGAATACCAACTGCGTAAACCTTTTCACGGTCAAAACGGTGTTCGGTCAAAAGTTGATTAAACGAATAAGTGTCGCAAGGTTTTAAGAAAATCAAAACTTTGCCGTCTTTTTTCGTTTCTTTTACGAGATATTTAGAGAAGTTTGCACCCGAAAAATCACCGTAAACGAAATCTTTTTGCATTTCTTCTACGTTATTAAATATTGCAGGAGTTACGTCGTAAGAAAATTCACCGCTTTTCCAGCCGAGAACTCTATCGACTTTTCCTTCTGAAAGGAGAGCAGCTGCTTTTTCAATAAGCGCTTCGCGTGTTATCTTTTGCATCTCAAATCCTCCAATCTTTTATTTTCGCCGAGCGATTTAACCGTTGCTACGAAATCGTTCATTGTTGCGGCAAATTTTGCACCTTCTGCCGCAGAAACCCACTCTACGCGGGTACGTTCTTTTTCTATGCCGAGATATTCTAACATTGAAAATAGAAGCGCCATTCTTCTTCTGGTGTAATAGTTACCAGAAGTGTAGTGGCAGTCGCCAGGGTGGCAACCACAAAGTATTACGCCGTCAGCACCGCGTTGGAAAGCGCGGAGTATAAACATAGGATTAACACGGCAAGAACACGGTACGCGAATTACTTTAACTTCCGCAGGATATGCTAATCTGTTGCTTCCTGCAAGGTCAGCACCAGCGTATGAACACCAGTTACAGCAAAACGCCACGATTTTTGGTTTATATTCGTTTACTTGCATATTGCGTCTACCTCCGCCATAATTTGTTTACTTGCAAAACCTTTAAGGTCCATAGCGCCCGAAGGACAAGCGACCGTACAACAACCGCAGCCTTGGCATACCGCTTCGTTAACTTGGGCAACCCTTCTAATAAGCGTCGTTCTGTTAGGTCCACGGAATTCTTTATCTTGATAAGTGATTGCGCCGTACGGGCAAACCTTTTCACAGGTCGAACAGCCGTTACACATCATTTCGTCAGAGTGCGCTACGCACGGGTTACCAGTAAGTTTATCTTTTGAAAGTAGTCCGATAACTTTTGCCGCTGCCGCACCTGCTTGCGAAACCGTTTCAGGAATATCTTTCGGACCTTGGCAAGCACCTGAAAGGAATATACCAGCCGTAGGACTTTCTACCGGACGAAGTTTGGGGTGCGCTTCGGTAAAGAAGTCGTTAGTATCCATACTTGCAGTAAGCATAGTAGCAAGCGGTCTTGCCGATTTATCGGGTTCAATCGCCGCCGCCAAAACTACTAGGTCGGCTTCAATCTTTAATTGTTTGTTTGCGATAAGGTCAGAACCTTGAACGATAAGTTTATTACCTTCTGGCGAAACCTTACCAACCATACCTTTTATATAATGTACACCGTATTCTTCAACTGCACGGCGGTAGAATTCATCAAATTGCTTACCAGGCGTACGAACGTCGATATAGAAAACGGTAACGTCAGTATCGGGATATTTATCACGGGTAAGCATTGCGTGTTTTGCGGTATACATACAGCAAATCTTTGAGCAATATTCCTTACCTTTTTCCGCGCAAGCAGCACAACGTGAGCCAACGCATTGTACGAACACGATTTTGTGCGGATGAACTCCGTCTGACGGACGAACGAGTTTACCAGCCGTCGGTCCAGCCGCGTTCATAAGACGTTCAAATTCAAGCGAAGTTATTACGTCTTTGCTTTGACTGTAAGCAAATTCGTCAAACTTATCCATGCTTATCGGATTAAATCCAGTAGCCGCAACGATTGCGCCGTACTTTTCTTCAATAAATTCGTCTTTTTGAGTATAATCAATAGCCTTTGCAGTACATACCTTTGAGCATACGCCACACTTGCCCGTCTTTAACATAGTGCAGTAATCAGCGTCAATGGTAGCAACCTTCGGAACAGCCTGCGCAAACGGAATATAAATTGCGCGGCGGTTATCCATACCCAAGTTAAATTCGTTAGGAACTTTCTTTTGCGGACATTTTTCAGTACAAAGTCCACAGCCCGTACAAACGTCTTCTTTAACGTAACGCGCCTTTTTCTTAATAGTTACGTCAAAGTTACCTACGAAACCGGAAACGTGTTCAACTTCGCTATACGAAAAAATTCTAATTCTTTCGTGTTGAGCAACGTCAACCATTTTCGGAGTAAGAATACAAGCCGCACAGTCGAGCGTCGGGAAGGTTTTATCAAGTTGAGCCATTTTTCCACCGATAGTCGGTTTCTTTTCAACTATATCAACGTAAAAACCTGCATCAGCAATATCGAGCGCGGTTTGAATACCTGCAATACCGCCACCGATAACGAGCGCACGCTTGGTAACGGGGCTTTCACCCGGTACGAGCGGTGTGTTGAGGTGTACCTTTGCGATAGCAGTTCTACCTAATACGATAGCCTTTTCAGTACCCTCTTTCATATCTTTATGTATCCACGAACATTGTTCACGGATATTTGCTATTTCAACCATATAAGGGTTGATACCTGCCGCAGCGGCAGTCTTTCTAAACGTTGCTTCGTGCATTCTGGGCGAGCAAGAACAAATTACGATACCAGTAAGGTTATGTTCCTTAATGGCTTGTTTAATCATATCTTGACCCGCTTGAGAACACATATATTGATAGTTGGTAGAAAAGACTACGCCAGGTTCTTTACCGAGCGCGTCGGAAACTGCTTGAACGTCAACCGTTCCTGCAATGTTACTTCCGCACCAACATACGAATACGCCTATTCTTTGCATTTGTACTCTCCTTTTTACTTACTGTATTTCCTGAACGCGCTGACGATAGCCTGTTGTGGCAAATCTTCGTCGAGCATTGCGGGAAGGTCGTCGGCTTTTAAGTGGTTGTTGCCTTGTTCCCTTATAACCGAAAGGCGGACAGCCTCAACGATTTTAGCGGGCTCTACGCCACGGGGACACCTGTCTATACAAGCAAAACAGGAAAGACAACGGTAAATCGACTTGGACTTTAAAAGCGGTTCAATATCACCCGTTTCAACCATATATACGAATTGATGGGGATGATATTCCATCTCGTCATAAGCGGGGCATGTTCCCGAGCATTTACCGCACTTCATGCACTTTCTCGGATTAACGCCGCTGCGACGGATAATTTCGTTGCAAACGTCTTTTTTGTTTTCCATTATTTACTCCTTTATCCCGAGTGCTTCGGCAAGCAATTCGGTGATGTAAACGATAGGCATATCGCCACCGTTCTTTTGTAAATTGTATTTACATAACGGGCAAGCGGTAACGATTGCTTCCGCTCCCTTATCTTTTGCGTTAGACGTTACTTTTTCACTCTTTGCTTTTGCCAACTCTTTACTTTCAAGCGTGATATAACCACCGCAACATTCGTTACGGTAAGAGTAAATCACGGGTTCTGCGCCGAGCGCGCGGATAAAATCTTCCATAATAGTGGGATTTTCCACGTCGTCCATAGCCATAACCTTACCAGGGCGAAGAAGAAGACAGCCGTAGTACGCCGCAATTTTTCTGCCCGTTAAAGGATTAACTACTTTTTCTTTTATCTTGTCGAAACCTATTACGTCGCGTAAAAGTTCAAGATAATGCAAAACTTGGGTTTCGCCGTTATATGCGTCTTCGGGTGCGTTATAGTTGTTTACGCGCGAAGCAAACTCAGCGTCGTCTTTAATAGCCGCGTTAGTTTGCTTGATTACGTTGTGGCAAGCAGAACAAACCGAAACCAAAGGTTGATTTTTGCTCTTTGCTTCTTTAAGTGCGCGCACCGAAGAAAGTTTAGTTGCGATTTCGTCCCTACTAGTAGTAAAAACGCCACCGCAACATTGCCAGTTTTCAATTTCTTCAAGCGTTACACCCAAAAACTCTGCACATTTACGAGCGTAAACGTCAAGGTCTTTTGCTTTGGTCTTTAAGGTGCAACCGGGGAAATAACTAACTTTCATTTGTCTAATGCTCCTATTAAACCATCTTTTCGGGATGGAATACTTCGTCAAATTTTTCAGCCGTCAAGAAACCGAGTTCTACGCACGCTTCTTTAAGGGAAATGTTATCCTTAAACGCTTTCTTCGCAGTCTTTGCCGCATTTTCGTAACCGATATACGGGTTAAGTGCGGTAACGAGCATTAAGGAATTGTGTAAGTTGTGGTCCATCTTTTCACGGTTTGCTTTAATACCAACCGCGCAGTTTACGTTGAACGAAACGATTGCTTCTGCAAGTAAACGCGCCGATTGCAAGAAATTGTATATGCAAACGGGCATAAATACGTTAAGTTCAAAGTTGCCTTGCGATGCAGCCATGCCAACCGCAACGTCGTTACCCATAACTTGAACGGCAACCATAGTAACCGCTTCACATTGAGTGGGATTAACTTTACCAGGCATAATTGATGAACCGGGTTCGTTTTCAGGAATAAATATTTCGCCTAATCCGTCGCGCGGACCACTTGCAAGCCAACGAACGTCGTTTGCAATCTTCAACATATCGCAAGCGAGTGCCTTAATCGCGCCGTGCGCAAACACGAGTTCGTCTTTGCTAGTTAAAGCGTGGAACTTGTTACCTGCCGTAACGAATTTTTTGCCCGTGATTTCAGAAACCTTTTCCGCAACCAAAGTATCAAAACCCTTGGGCGCGTTAAGTCCCGTACCTACGGCAGTACCGCCGAGCGCAAGTTCAGCAAGCGGTTTAACAGCCAACTTCAAAAGTTCTACGTCGCGTTGTAAACTAGTTCTCCAACCGCTGATTTCTTGACTGAACTTAATAGGCGTTGCGTCTTGTAAGTGAGTTCTTCCGCATTTAACCGCGTCGTCGTTTTCCTTTTCCAAGCGAATAAACGTTTCAATTAAACTTTCAGCCGCAGGGATAAGTTTATCTTCGATTGCGATAACCGCAGAGATGTGCATAGCCGTCGGGAAAGTGTCGTTAGACGACTGGCTCATATTAATATCGTCGTTGGGGTGAAGGATTTTCTTACCCGCAATTTCGTTACCGCGGTTTGCAATAACTTCGTTTGCGTTCATGTTCGATTGCGTGCCCGAACCAGTTTGCCAAACAACGAGTGGGAAATGTCCGTTGAGTTCACCGCTCATAACTTCGTCGCATGCCTTTTCAATTGCGGAAAGTTTTTCGTCGGTCATCTTTTCGGGACGAAGCGCGTGGTTTGCTTGCGCCGCAGCCTTTTTCAAAACGCCGAAAGCGCGCGTGATTTCACGCGGCATAATTTCGATACCAACGCCGATTTTAAAATTCTCGCTACTCCTTTGAGTTTGTGCCGCCCAGTAGCGGTCAGCAGGAACTTTCATTTCGCCCATTGAATCATGCTCGATACGATAATCCATTTGTAATTCTCCTTTATTGCTAAATATGTACTTTTATCGCCGTTTTTTGGCGATAAAGTGTAAATACCGATATTAACCCTTATACCAAGGGTATAAATATTATAACAAAAAGATAGCAAATTGTAAAATATTTAGTTAGAAAAAAACATTAAAAATAATAGAAAAAAAGCATATTCCCATAACTAAATTGTTATATTGACAAGCAAAAATCAAATAAACATCAGTATTTTATATAAAAATTATCACGATTTGAAAAAAAGTAACAAATTAGTTTTTGTTATTTTTTAACACTTGTCGCCCTAAATTTGTTGCTACACTTAAATTTTTGTGATAAAATAAACGTGTTTGTATTGAGGATTAAAAATGGAAAAAAGCAAAACTACTTCCGACGAAAAACAACAAAATTTTTCACGCCTTTCTTTTGAAAAAGGTATTAAAGACGGTTTACCGATAGGGCTTGGATACCTTTCTGTCGCGTTTGCTTTCGGCGTGCAAGCAAGCATTGCAGGCGTGCCGATATTAATGTCGGTATTTATTTCTATGACCAACTTAACTTCGGCAGGGCAACTTGCTGGACTAAACATAATCGCGGCGTGCGGTACTATTTTGGAAATGATACTTACGCAACTAGTGATAAACGCACGTTATTTTTTAATGAGTATAACTTTAACCCAAAAACTTGACGGCAGTTTTACTTTTGGGCATAGACTTTTATGTTCGGCTTTCGTAACTGACGAAATATTTGCGATTGCCGCCGCAAAGCCAAAAACTTTTGGGCGAAAATATTTTTATGGTTTAGTAATTTTGCCGTACGTCGGCTGGACGTTAGGTACGCTTTTGGGCGCATCAGCAGGAAGTATTTTACCCGATTTCATAATCAACGCTTTGGGTATTGCGTTGTACGCAATGTTCGTTGCGATAATCCTTCCCCCGTCAATTACCACGCGCGGTGTATTACCTGCAGTCGCTTTGGGCGCGGGAATATCTTGCGCAATATACTTTATCCCTGCGTTTAGTAACGTATCAACGGGTATTGCCATAATAATAAGCGCGGTAATTTCCGCTTTGGTTATAGCAGCCATCTTCCCGATTAAAGATAAGGAGCAAGAAAGATGAAACTTGGCGAAATGACTTTAATGATTTTAGTGATGGCGGCAGTAACTTATCTTATAAGGATGATTCCGTTTGCTTTTTTTAGAAAGAAAATAAAGTCCGTATATCTGCGTAGCGTGCTGTTTTATATACCTTACGCGGTACTATCCGCAATGACTTTCCCCTATATTTTTTACTCGACGGGGAATTTTTGGACGGCACTTATAGGAACGGCAGTTGCAATAACCGCCGCCGCGTGTAAGCGTTCGCTGTTGACGGTGGCGATATGCGCTTGTCTTGCCGTTTTGATAGCAGGATTTATAATTTAGAATTTAAAAACGAACACCGCGTAAGTACGTCAACTTACGCGGTGTTTTTATTTACTTAATTATCTCTAAAATGTCTAACGGTTTTTCCGCAAATACCGTAGCGCCGTGCTGAATTAAGCACTCTTTATCACGGTTACCCCAAAGTACGCCAACGGCTATCGTATTGCTGTTTACTGCTGTCATCATATCAGTTTCGCCATCGCCGACAAAGTAAGAGTTTGAGGGCAAAACGTTAAACTCATTTAAAATTTGTTGCACCTTCTCGGGCTTTGGTTTTGCGTATTCCGTACCGCCCACGCCGATTATCAAATCAAAATTTAAATCGGATAAAAATTTATCAATAAACGGTATTAATTCGTCAGGGGTTTTATTAGTATATAAAATTAGTTTATATCCCCTTTCTTTAAGCGTACATAGCACGTCTTTAATCCCGTCGAAAACCTTGGTTTTTCTAGTTCCAAATTTTTCAACGAAAGGAATATAGTAATTCCAAATATACATAAGTTTATCGTACGGCATATCACCTAAAAGTTTTCTTACGAAATTAGGCGCGTCGTTACCGATAACGGGGCGATATTCTTCATAAGACCGCGGTTTATAACCTAATTCGGTAATAGCCATATTCATACAGTCTGCAATATCCTGCTGAGTATCGAGCACCGTACCGTCAAGATCGAAAAAAACCGCTTTGTTCATAAAAAACTCCCTACAACTTAAACTGCGAGTTTAAGTATATCAAATTTTATAAAACAAATCAAGTTTAATTTAGTCGTTCAAATTTGAAGTTGCTATTAAATTTATATCTTCGGAAATATTCTCACAAACGACTTGACCTATTTTAACGGGCGCGGTAACGGTAATTTTATTTATTTTTTCCATTACGGCAAAAGTTTCGCTCTTTTTAATCGGGAACGCTGTTTTAACCGAAACCATTTTTCCGTCAGCAGACCTTACCGACGTAGTTAAAACCCTGCGCGGACAAATCACTTCGTTTTCCGCGTAAGCCTTGCCACGCGGACAAGTGTTACCCTTTACCGATAAAACCTTTCCGTCTGATACTTCAACTTCAATCTCGCACCCCATAGGGCATTCTACACAAGTTAATCTCATATCTCTTTACCCTCCAAAACGACGGAAATATCACCGCCGAGTTCGCTTACCAAACTTTCAGGAAGAATAACGTTTTCCATTTCACCAGGGCGCACTACGCGTTTTTTCTTTTCAAGCAATACTTGCTCTCCGCAAATAACCTTAACGGTACATTTTTCAAGTGCTTTTTTAACTCTAAAAAACAGTTTAACGTTGCCTTCGATATTTTTATCAATCTTTTGGGGAAGAACGTAACTTACGTTATCGCCTGCAAAAGTATTGACTACCGAACGCTCTTTACTGCCCGATAGCGCGTATTTAGCCGCGGCAGCGCCTGCAATCTCGGCTTCTTCTGAAACGAAGTCAACCAAGTCGTGAACGTGCAAAACGTTTCCGCACGCAAAAATACCGTCAATAGTAGTTTCGCGATTTTGATAAACGAGCGCACCTTTGGTCGCACCGCAAAGTTCAATGCCCGCTTCTTTGGTAAGTTCGTTTTCAGGGATAAGACCGACTGAAAACAAAACGGTATCGCAATCAAAATGCTTTTCCGTACCAGGAATAGGCTTTTTATCCTTATCGACTTGCGCAATAACTACACCCGTAACGCGGTCGTTTCCTTCAATCTTCAAAACGGTATGATTTAAATATAGCGGAATACCGAAGTCGTCAAGACATTGTACGATATTTCTTTTTAGACCGCTAGAATACGGCATAATTTCACAAACGGCGTGTACTTTTGCGCCTTCTAACGTCATTCTACGCGCCATAATAAGCCCTATATCTCCCGAACCTAAAATAACGACTTCTTTGCCAGGTAAATAGCCTTTGATGTTGACGTATTTTTGAGCCGAGCCTGCCGAATAAAGTCCCGCAGGGCGCGTTCCTGCAATATTAAGCGCGCCTTTACTGCGCTCTCTGCAACCCATTGCAAGTATAATAGCCTTTGCTTGCAAGGTAAAAATTCCGTCCGTTTGATTAATGGCGGTTACTTTTTTATCTGCGCTTAAAGATAAAACGGTAGTATTCGTCATAACGCTGATATCGCGCTTACAAACTTCGTCAATAAAGCGCGCGGCGTATTCAGGACCAGATAAACTTTCCTTAAAACGCGCAAGTCCAAACCCGTTATGTATGCATTGATTAAGTATTCCGCCCGTAATTTCTTCACGTTCAATAATAAGCACTTCTGCGCCGAGATCGTAAGCGCGGATAGCCGCAGCAAGTCCAGCAGGACCGCCACCGATAACGATTACGTCGTAATTTTTCATTTGGTTTTCCCCCTTAATAAATACGAACCTTTTCCGCTTTTAGTAACTTGCTCAATAGGGATATTGAGTTCGCGCGCAATAATTTCAACTACTTGTGGCTGACAAAATCCGCCTTGGCATCTACCCATACCAGAACGCGTTCTTCTCTTAATAGCGTCTACGTTGGTTGCTGGTGGATTAGTTTTAATAGCGCGCACAATCTCACCTTCGGTTATTCTTTCGCAACGGCAAATTATTTTACCGTAAGCAGGATTTTCTTTTATTATATTATTTTTTTCTTCAACGGAAAGATTGTTAAAAAAGTCGTCAGGCTTTCTTTGTCCGTCAAAATCAAGATTGTCTACCATCTCAAAAAACTTTGAAACCAAGTCTTCAACCACGAATTTAGCGATAGCAGGCGCGCTGGTAAGTCCAGGCGACTCTATCCCTGCGCAGTTTATAAGCCCCTCAACCGTTTTGCTTTCTTCAATAATAAAATCGTGTATATTACAGTAAGCGCGCGTACCAGCGAACGAAGTAATAGTTCCGCCGAACGGCACTTTATCACACATTTTAGCCGCTTTTTCTTGCACGTCTTTAAGTCCGTCCACCGAAGTTTCAACGTTTTTATCCGAAACTTGTTCTGCGGTAGGTCCTAAAATAATGTTGCCGTCAACCGTAGGGGAAACCAAAATGCCTTTGCCCTTTTCGGTAGGCGTAAAAAATAAAGTATGTTTGACGAAGTCGCCACACTCTCTGTCAAGCAAAATATATTCACCCTTTCTTCCGCCGACGGTAAAACTGTTATCACCTGCCGCCTTTGCAATTTCTTCCGAATAAATACCTGCACAGTTAATCATGATTTTTGCAGTAATACTTTTCCCGTCCTTTGCAGTAATCGTAAAAGCGTTTTCACCTTTATTAATTTTAACTACTTCAAATTCAGTTAAAAGAGTTGCGCCGTTATCCATAGCGTTACCAACCGCCGCAACGGTAAGTTTATACGGACAAACGATACCGCCCGTTGGTGCTAACAACGCACCAACCGCGTTTTTAGATACCGACGGCTCAATTTCAAACAATTCTTCTTTTGAAATTATCCTTAATTTTTTAACGCCGTTTAATTCACCGCGCGCTTTAAGTTCTTTAAGCGTCTTTAATTCTTCTTCGGAAAAAGCAACTACCAAAGAGCCGTTACGTTTAAACTTTACGCCTAGTTCCCTAGCGTAATCTTCCATCATAGCGTTGCCAAGCACGTTAAAAGTTGCTTTTAAAGAGCCAACTGGCGCGTCAAAACCAGCGTGAACAATTCCGCTGTTTGCTCTACTTTGCCCCATAGCAACGTCCGCTTCCTTTTCCAAAAGACAAACGTTTAAGCGGTATTTTGTTAGTTCGCGGAGTATGGTTGCGCCTATTACGCCCCCGCCGATAACTGCAACGTCAAACATAATTTCTCCTTTTTTTAAAAAATCCTTTACATATATGTGTATTTATATTATAATAAATTTAGCAAAACGAGCAAAACCAACCGAATAATTTTTTGATTTTGCGCGTTTTATGGCTAATCAATCAGTTTTGACTGCTCAAATTGCATAAAAGGAGCATTTTTTATGAAAGATACAATAGAAAAAGAACTTCTTGAACTTATCAAAACGCGTGAATTTATTAAAACCGAAGAAATTGCCGAAATTACGGGCGTAAGTTCTTCCACCGTGCGCCGTAACCTTAATCAACTTCAAAACAAAGGGCTTATTACTAGAACGCGTGGTGGCGCTAAAATCAACGACGAAAAAAATTATTTTCCTAACTTTTCCTTTCGCTCGCACACCAACAGCTTAGAAAAGAAAAAAATCGCCCTTTCGGCGATTAAACTTATCAAAAACGGGGACGTAATTTTTCTTGACGGCTCTACTTCGGCATTTTTTATTGCAGAATACCTTTCAGAGTTTAATAACATAAAAGTATTTACGAACGGCGTTGACACTCTATCACTACTTTCAAAATACCATATAAACGCTTACTCTACCGGCGGTCATATATCCGAAGAAAACCCGTCCGTGCTAGTAGGTCATTACGCTGATGAAATGATAAAAAACGTACACGCGGACGTTGCCTTTTTCTCCGCGCAAGCAATTTACGATAACGGTGAAATTTTCGACTGCTTTGAACACGAAAACGTTTTGCGCGCGTCAATGATAAAAAACTCGGGAAAAAGCGTGTTTTTGTGCGACAGCACGAAGTTCGGTAGATCCGCCCCCTTCCGTTTATGCAACGTAAACGACGTTGACTATATAGTAAGCGACCGCAATTTAGAAAGTTATTTTAAAGTACCTATAAAAGCAAAATTCTTGTTTTTGTAACAAGACCTTTTGTAAACTAAATTTCAAATACGTCAAGTGCCATCAAAAACCCAAAGCGAAACCCTTCAACGAATAAATTTTCACTTTCTTCAACTAATAAACCGTCAAAAGTATCGCAAAATTTTTGGTGCAACTCTAAAACTTCGGGTTGCTTATATAGTTTTTCTTTTAACTCTGCTTGTAAACTTGACATAATGGTTTGCAATCTTTTTTCTTCTTCGCTCATTTTAACCGTGTTAT
>JAFVTK010000122.1 GCA_017503265.1 Clostridia bacterium
CCTCTTCTTCGGGAAGTTCTACGTTGTGATAAACGTTTTGAACGTCGTCAAGGTCTTCAAGCGCGTCGATAAGCCTTTTAAATTTAGCAAGGTCGTCACCGCTTAAAGTAATCTTGTTTTGCGGAACCATTTCTACTTGCGCTTCAAAGAAGTTAAGCCCCTTTTCTTCAAGATATTTTCTTACCGTAGAAAAGTTTTGTACCGAAGTATTAACTACGAACGCGTCGTCTTCGGGAATAAAGTCGTCTGCGCCCGCGTCAAGTGCGTATTCCATAACGGTATCTTCGTCAAGGTCGGGCGTTCTTTCAATAACGATTACACCCATATTTGAGAAAGTGAAAGAAACGCAGCCTGCGTTACCCAAAGAGCCGCCGTGCTTTCTCATAGCAGTACGAACGTAGTCAACCGTACGGTTTTTGTTGTCTGTAAGCGCTTTAATAATTACCGCGCTACCAGCAGGGCCGTAACCTTCGTAAGTTAATTCTTCATAGTTGTCGCCGTTAAGTTCGCCCGACGCTTTAGCAATACATCTTTTGATGTTTTCGTTAGGCATATTTACGGCTTTTGCCTTAGCAATCGCGTCGGCAAGTTTACTGTTGGTATCGGGATCTGGGTTAGATTTTGCAGCAACGGCGATTTCCCTACCTACTTTGGTAAAAATCTTACCTTTAACTGCGTCGGTTTTTGCTTTTTTTGCAGCAATGTTGGCTGCGTGGCTATGTCCTGACATATTAAAAATCTCCTTAATGTAATAAAAATACGGTTGCGTTACACTTTTTTAGTGTTCTTTAAGCCGTACATAAGCAATCCTGCCGAAACGGCGGCATTCAAACTTTCCACCCCGTTTTGCATAGGAATACTTACGATTTTATGCGCGCGACTTTCAATCTCACTTGAAACGCCGTGCCCTTCGTTTCCTATAACTAAACAAAAATCACCATCAACGCTAGTAGAATAAATATCTTCGCCGTTCATATCTGCAACGATAATAGGCTTACTAATAACCTGAAGTAAACTCTGTCTATCAGCGCGAATAATTTTCACCCTAAAAACGCCGCTCATACTAGCCCTTACCGACTTTGGCGAAAAGGGATCGGCGCAGTCTTCGGTCATATAAACGCTATTATATCCCGACGCGGCAGCCGTTCTAATAATTGCGCCCACGTTCAAAGGATCGCTTACCCCGTCGAGCAGCAAACAACTGCCATCTATCGAAACGAGTTGGTTTTCCGGTTTTTCAATAACGGCGATTACGCCTTGGGGCGTAACTTCTTGACTGATAGAAGAAAACACCTCTTCACTTACCGTTTCTATTCTCTTATCCGTTTTAATAATTTCCTTAAGTCCCCTTTCCGTGCCGACAATAGCGTAAATAGGTAGTGATAAATAAATCGCCTCGTTTACGAGTTTTGCGCCCGTAGCAACGTATAGATTTAATTTATCGCGGAACTTTTTATCGGATAGCGAACGGATTTCTTTAATGAAGGAATTTTGTTTAGAAGTTATCATTTAAATAATATTATAAATAAAAGGGCAAAAACGCCGCTTTTTATAAAAGCCTACCTTTTTATTAAGATAGGCTTTTAATTCATAATTTAGATGTTTGCTTTTGCTTTTTCGCAAAGAGCGGTAAATGCAGCAGCGTCAGAAACAGCGATTTCAGCAAGAACCTTTCTATTTAAGTCAATGCCAGCCTTCTTAAGACCGCACATAAATTTGCTGTAAGATAAACCGTTGATTCTAGCAGCAGCGTTGATACGCGCAATCCAAAGTGAACGGAAATCTCTTTTCTTTGCTTTTCTGCCAACGTAAGCATAAAGTTGAGCCTTCATAACGGCTTCACGAGCAACTCTATATCTCTTGCTTCTGCCGCCGAAATAACCTTTAGCAAGTTTTAATATTTTTCTACGCTTTTTAACAGCGTTAACTCCTCTTTTAATACGCATAATTCAATCTCCTTATATCCTACTTGTTGTAAATGAGTGTTTGAACGGTCTTTTGTTGAGTGCTGTCAACGTAAGCACCTGCACAAAGGTTGTTCTTTCTCTTTCTGTCTTTCTTGGTGAGAATGTGGTTTTTACCCGAGCAAGCCCTTTTAATCTTGCCGGTTGCGGTTACTTTGAAACGTTTTTTAGCCGCACTTTTGGTTTTCATTTTAGGCATAAGTATATCCTCCGTTTGTTTTTTATAAATTTAAGATTACGCTTTTGCGGGGGCGAGCATCATCCAGATGTTTCTGCCTTCCGTAAGCGGTTGCTTTTCCATAGTTCCGCAGTCTTTGACGAGTTCAAAAAACCTTTTCATAACGTCAAGCGCAAGTTCAGCGTGCGCCATCTGTCTACCGCGAAGCCTTATCGAAACCTTAACCTTGTTTCCTGCGGTTAAGAATTTTTGCGTTTGCTTTGCTTTAATATTAAGGTCGCCAACGTCAATGGTCATTGAAAGACCAACTTCTTTTATCTCAACGACTTTTTGGTTTTTCTTCGCTTCTTTCGCTTTCTTCTTTTGTTCAAATAAGAACTTGCCGTAGTTCATAACTTTGCACACAGGCGGATTAGCGTTGGGCGAAATCTTAACCAAGTCAAGCCCACTTTCTTCTGCAATTCTTAACGCTTCGCGCGACGAAACGATACCAAGTTGCTCACCAGTCTCACCGATAAGTCGAACTTCTCTATCGCGTATTTCTGCGTTAACTTGATGTTCCTTTTTAATGGTTTTATACCTCTCAATAATATTTTTCACCAAAGGGTAACCCCTTTTGAAATACCATAAAAAAACGGGTCGCTTATCGTTTAAGCAACCCGAAAAATACAAATAATACGACCAAATACCGTCTTAAAAGTATTGAACCGAACGCGCTTTTGCCGTCGGTGAGAAGGGTTACTTCTTCTTTAAGCCTTAATATAATACAACTTTTATCCACACTTGTCAACGGATTTTACACCAAAAACGCAAATTTTTTACTTACTTTCCCTATCCCACATTTTTTGCCACCAAGGAAAAAAGTATTTAGTTTTCAATATGCTTCCTTGCATTTCTTCTTTCGTCAATTCTGCTCTATTACCTTTGTCGCAAACCCCAGCGGAAAAAGGAGCGCCTGTTCCGTAATACTTTCCGTCCTTTTCATAAG
>JAFVTK010000123.1 GCA_017503265.1 Clostridia bacterium
AATACGGCATAACGGTATTAAGTTTAATGTTAAAATCGCCGTTCAAATCACTAACAAGCACTTCATCCCACTTTTTGTTACTTATATCGACTAATATGTCTTTTAACATCTCGTCAGGCGAAGATATAACCGAAGATAAAACAATATAATCGGCAGAGAAATCTGCAAAGTCGCCTATGGTCAAACCACCGGGAACAACTTCAACGTAAACGTAATCAGAGTCGGCTTTTGCTTTTGCCTGCCTATTGCCGTTGATGCCTGAAATCAAAATATTTTCAGTAGACGAGTCAAGCGTTACAAAAGTTGAAAGCCCCAAACCGTCTATGTTAAGTTTGCTTAAATCGTTCAAAGTGATTTTATCGTAATTTGTCTTGTTTATTCCGTCATTAGAATTATCACTTTCATCATATCCACACTCTGATGCGTCGAGAATAATTTTACAAATATCGCTAGTCGGGTCGTACGGCATTGCCCAGTTTAAATATATGGGATTTGATTCCGTGCCGATAGTTCCGATTTCGGAAACGAGCAGATCACCGCCTAAAACGTGATCCATCAAAGAACCGGCTTCAAACGTAACGTTGCCAAGCGCAGTTAGCAAGCCTTTAACTTGCATACCGCCGATACAATCGTCAATCATATTCAAAGCGTCTGTAAAGCCCACCCTTGAAAGATTAGGATAATAATATTTGCTAGGCGCAACGCCACCTAACTCGTCAATCAAACTACCATCGTCGTTAAACGCTCTTTCTCTATCTCCTGCACCCGAATTATAATAATAAAGTTTAGGGTCGTGTTTTTCAGTATCTACGATAACTCCACTTTCGACTACTGGATAATCGTCAACGGGAACGTCTGCATATCCGTTAAATATTTCAAGTTCACCAAACGCGCCGAGCATTTCTACACCGCCAAGATCGTCTATGGTAATATTATTAAGCAAGCCTGACGCGTCGCTCATTTTTCCAAGGTCGTCTATACCCCAACCGTCAAATATCTTCAAAATAAGGTTGTCGCTTTCACCTTCACCAGAACCTTCGCCGTCATCTTTAAACACTAAACTAGTTAAAATATCGTTTAGCATAAGGCTACTCATACTTTCGTCAATCAAATCAACCGCTTCAAGGATAGGGATTTGTGCAAGGTTTGCTTGATAAAGCGTTTGACCTTTCGCCGCATCAACCAAATTGTAAGTAGCGTCTTCACCGTCACCCACTTGTTCAAAAGCATGTATATATTCTTTTTTCTCACCGCCTTCTACATAGTCGGGGTTTTTCATATAATAAAGGTTAGCGTTAAAACCTTCTTTTATTTCGTAAGTAATTTCGTCTGCGGGATAATCTTCGGCAGAAACTTCCGCCCAAGTACTAAAAATGGACAAAGTGCCAAAATCACCAAGAGTTTCAACACCGATAACGCCGTCAAGCGTTGCCACCACTTCAATAACGTTTTCACTAAAAACGGTAGCAATTTCAGTTATTTTATGACCGCTAAATTTAGCAGTATCAATCTTAATAATACTGCCCAACTTCATGCCACCGCCCAAATCTTGTTCCATCAAATCATCAAGCAAGGTTTCAATATAAGGAACGTCGTCAAAAGTATAATCTTGGAAACCCAAAATAGCGTCCAAAATACTTAAACTTGCGATATCTTCGCTAACGTATTCTTTTTCCGCGCCACCTAAATAAGTGCTTATAGGAACTACTTTTAGGCCTACGAACATAGTAAAAACAAGAATAACGGGCATAACGATTACACCCATTAGCCAGAATAAAAAGTTTTTAAGTTTTCTAAACCTTAAACACTTTAACGCTCTTTTTACCTTTTTTTCGTGAACTCTCTTTTTTACTTCTTCCCGTGTCATAATTAACACCTCTAATTTTTTACGGTTTGCGCAGTCGCTTTCACGGACACGCTATTTTTATTTTATCACAATATATATAGTATGTCAATAAAAATAAAGCCGTGTAATTTTCCACGGCTTTAATCTAAATTTTCAAATCTTGTTTCGCTGTTTCAATAAGCAATTCTTTTTGGTTCTTTTCTGGGTTTACTATCGCTAAATCCCACAATTTTTTAAGTTCCTTTCCTATTCCGTCTTTTTTATAACCTATTTCAATAAGATCGGCAGCGTTTACTTTCAATTCTTTTAAGGTAAACGGCGTGCCGTCTTTTTTCATTTTGCGGTAAATTCTGCCCCACTTTACAAGCGTGGGCGCAACGTCGTCAGTTTCTAAACTTGCGCGGAAATCCGCTTGTTTGACCGCGAGCAAATCTTTAAGTTTATCTTCGTTTTTAACTAAAAAACGACGAACTTTACTCTCTTTCATTGAGCAATCAAGGTCAACCATATGCTCACGAACTAAAAATTTAACTTG
The DNA here is from genome assembly GCA_017503265.1 of Clostridia bacterium. Lineage (GTDB taxonomy): Bacteria > Bacillota > Clostridia > Christensenellales > Borkfalkiaceae > UBA1259. The sequence goes on from JAFVTK010000123.1 coordinate 2,382, forward strand.
CTTTATCGTTTCGTTACTTGCTTTAAGCCTTTTAAGCACGGCTTCGGCAATTCTTTCGCCTTCCGAAAAATGATGGTAATAATATCCGTCGCGAAGATAGCAAAACGGTTTACCTATATCGTGTAAAAGCGCCGCAAGGCGAATATTTTCGTCCGCGTAAAGCACGGTGCGCAAACTGTGTTCTAAAACGTCGTAACGGTGAAAATCCGCGCGTTGAGCCATACCGCGCCCGTCGGTAAGTTCAGGGAATATTCTATCAAGAACGCGCGTTTCATCAAGAATTTTAAGCCCCGTATAATGCCCTTGCGGATCGGAAAACGCATACTTTTTATCCGCGTGTAAAATTCTTATAAGTTCTGCGTAAACGCGCTCGGGTGAAATTTCTTTAATGTTGTCAGCGTGCATCATTGCTGCGCCCAACACTTCGGAATTCGGCTTAAAATTGAGTTCGCCAGCGAACCTTGCCAGACGCATAAGACGCAATCCGTCGTTTGAAAAAACTTTCTCGGCTTTGGTTACGGAATTAAGCCTTCTATCAATTATATCCTTAATACCGCCTAGTGGATCTATGTATTCCCCAGCGCGAATATCAAAGTAAACCGCGTTACACTTAAAATCACGTCGAAGCGCGTCTACTTTTATGTCTTCGGTAAATTCTGTTTTGTACGGCGTATGTTCGCCGCCCAAATAACTTTCACTTCTAAAAGTGGTGAATTCGTACTTTCTTTGCCCGTCCGAAAACATAACCGTTCCCGTGCGTTTATATTCAGCAAGAACTTTTAACCCTATTTTATTTAAACCGCAAACTAACTTGTCAGACGTAATAGCGCCCGCAAGGTCAAAATCGTCCGATATGCTTTGGTCAATCAAAAAATTGCGCACTACACCGCCAACCGCGTATAACGGACGGGGCAAAATTTCGGCTAGACTTATAAGTTTTTGGGGTAAAAAGTTTTTCATACTTAATTATTGTATCATAAATTTAATCGTTTTGCGTAAAAATATTTATTGATTAGTGTAAAATTTTTTAATATGCGCCCTAAAAAGTTGTAATTTTTGGCGTTTTGTAGTAAAATCAATAAAAAAGCAAGAGCAAAGGACGACGTTTTGGATTTAATCGTAAACTACACGGCAGGCGGTAAACACGGCAAAAAAGTTAAAAAGACTTTATCAATCGTTGAAGCGCGCCTAAAAGAAAAGAATATTAAATACGCTGTACACCATACCGAATACAAGGGGCATGGTACGATTATTACGCGCGAACTGATTAAAAACGGCGCTACGTCAATCGTCGTTTTAGGCGGCGACGGCACACTACACGAAGTAATCAACGGCTTTTCTAATTTCGATAAGGTTACTTTGGGTTTAGTGCCTTGCGGTACGGGCAACGATTTTGCAACCGCGCTAAAACTCCCCCGCGACCCGTTAAAAGCCATTGACTTAATTATTGACGGCACACCTAAATATACCGACTTTATGCAACTGCCCACCGTGCGTGGAATTAACGTTGTAGGTATGGGCATAGACGTTGACGTTTTAGTTAGATATTCAAAACTTAAAAGGAAAAATAAGTTTGGCTATACTTGGTGCTTGATTAAAACGCTTTTAAAGTTTGATTATGCGGAATTTGAAGCTCAAGTTGACGACGGAGAAACGGTGGCGCACCGCTCGTTTATTGCAGCAATTGCAAACGGTAGCGTGTTTGGTGGTGGCCTGCCTATTTGCCCCGTTGCCGACCCAACGGATAAAACTCTTAACCTTGTAACCGTAAAAGAAATAAAGCGTTCAAAAATTATTTTTGCGCTGATTAAACTTCTAAAAGGTAAAATTTTAACTGTACCACAAGCAAAAGAAGAACCTTGCAAAAAAGTTAAAATCACAGCAAAATCACCGTACGTCGTAAACGTTGACGGCGAACTTTATCCGGATATTCCGTTTGAAGTTCAAATCGTTTCCGACACGTTAAGAATGTATAGATAAAATTAAACCCGCCACATAGGACGGGTTTTTTATTACAATATTTTTTCCATAGTTGTCTTTAACGGTTGCATACCTAACTTTTCATAAAATTTAACGGCGTTTTGGTTTAAATGCCAAACGTTTAAAGTCAAATGATAACACCCTATCTTTTTCGCTACACTTAAAGCGTATTCGTAAAGACTTTTTCCGATACCCTTACCACGCAAGTTTTTATTTACACACAAATCTTCGATATAAAAATTTTTAATCGCGCGTAAATTTTCACTTCCCTTTTCTTCTTTTATCGCGCAAAACGCGTAACCTATCGCTTGGTCAAACTCGTCTACCGCAACGTAGACGGGTGTGCTTTCATTTGAAAGTATTTTCCTAATCGCTTCGCGGTCGTACTTATTCGTCCCTGCCTTAAAAATATCAGGACGTCCGTCAGCGTGTAACGCTTGCACTTCTTCTAGTAAAAAATAAAGATTGTCCACGTCTTTTTCTTGCGCCTGTCTAATGTTCATAATACATTTAACCCACTTTTTATTGATTAAATTTATTATAACACAAAACTAATTAATTAAAAATTTTTTTCGCAGTCTATACCAAAAAAATTAAAAATCAATATTGACAAAGTAAAGATTTTCACATATAATTAAAGTACAAGTTACTTTTGGAGGTACAATTATGTTTAAAGGCTTAGAAAAACTTTGGGACGTTCTCGGCGAAATTCTTGCCGTTCTTCTCGTTATAACTTACGCGGTATTAATTATAAACGCAAACTTTCAATTCATACATAACGATACCGTTTTGATGATACTCGATATTTTGCGCACTTACGGCTCGTTGCTTTTAGTTGGTATCGTTGGTATGGAAGCGATTTCTAAACGCGGACTTTTGTTCCAAATAATATTTATTGCGCTTATGGCTGTCGTCGTAATATTCTTGTTCTTCCCCGATACTTACGCAAATTTAATCGGTATGATTTCAAACAAATAATTTATAAGCACTTAAAGGAGTATGCAAATGGCGTACTCCTTTTAATTTTGTGTAGAAAAAATAAAAATAATAATTTAAAAAAATTTTGTAAAAATAGCGAAAATATAATTGACATTATTTTATTTTTTGGATATAATACATAAGCATTTGTCGATAAGTGATCGAAAATGATTGCATGGCGGCGTAGCTTAGTTGGTTAGAGCGGCCGGTTCATACCCGGCAGGTCGTTGGTTCGAATCTGACCGCCGCTACCACGATAACAAGCGGCGCGCGGCGTCGGTTAATATATAAGGCGGATATCCGCCGAAAGATCAAGGCCCCTTGGTCAAGCGGTTAAGACACCACCCTTTCACGGTGGTAACATGGGTTCGATTCCCGTAGGGGTCACCAAAATAGGGCATTTTTAAGCAAAAAAGGGCTTAAAAGTGCCTTTTTTCTTTCACTTTTTGCCCGTTTGGTGTCAAAAATCGGTGTCAAAAAAGGCGTTTTTAGGTGTCAAAATACTGACGTTAACTAACGATTTTTAGTGTCAATACTCTAATTTGTCCATTTCTTTAATTAAAAAATCGTCTGAAAGATCGGTATAAGCATTGCCGAGCGCACCGAGAGAATGACCCATAAAAGCATTGCGCGCGTGCTCTGATATTCCGCACTCTTTACAACGGCTGTAAAACGTGGTGCGCAAGTCG
>JAFVTK010000124.1 GCA_017503265.1 Clostridia bacterium
CTTCTTTTTATTTTTTAAAATAAAAACACCCAAAAGGGTGTATTTATTTTTGGCAGGGGTAGATGGATTCGAACCAACGAAATGACGGAGTCAGAGTCCGTTGCCTTACCGCTTGGCGATACCCCTATTTAATTTGCTACTGTATTGTATCAAATAGTAAAAATTTTTACAAGTGTTTTAGGTCGTTTTTTATTATTTTTTTATTTTTCGGTTAATGGTTTATTTATTTTTAAACATTAAAACAATTTATTTCAAAAATAAAATAAATATGTTATAATATACTTAAAAGTGGTTGATTAACAACCACTTAAACGCTATCGCGTTTTCGTACTGTCGCCCGATTGCGTAATTTTTAGCATTGTACAACATTAATTTGGTATTATATGAAAATTTTATCGCCTGCTGGAAATTTTGATTGTTTGAAAGCCGCTGTGTATAACGGCGCGGACGAAGTTTATCTTGGGATAAACGATTTTAACGCGCGTAATAATATAGACGGATTTACCATTGATAATTTAATTGAAGCAGTTGATTTTGCGCACGTTTTCGGGGTAAAAGTCCATTTAGCGATTAATATTTTATTTAAAGACCAAGAATTACAGTCGGCGCTTGACACGGTTGTAAATGCTTTTAACCTTGGGGTTGACGCATTTATCGTTCAAGATATAGGACTTGCAAAATTAATATCAGCAAATTATCCAGAAATAGAATTGCACGCTAGTACGCAAATGGGGTTACATAATTTAGAAGGTGTTAAAGCCGTCGAGAAGTACGGGTTTACTCGTGTCGTTTTAGCGCGTGAAACTCCACTTGAAGAAATAAAACGTATAAAAGAAAATTCTAACGTTGAGATTGAATATTTTGCGCAAGGCGCGCTTTGTGTGTCTTTTTCGGGTAACTGTTATTTGAGTTCTTATTGCTTTGACGCGAGCGGAAATAGGGGAAAATGTAAGCAGTTGTGCCGTTTGCCGTATTCGCTTAAAAAAGATGGAAAAACTATAAAAGACGGTTATCTTTTAAGCGCAAAAGATTTTTGCTTGATAGATAGACTTTCCGAACTAAAAAAAGTAGGCGTAGACGCTATTAAGATTGAAGGTAGAGCGCGCAGACCTTTCTACGTCGCCGCGGCTACAAAAGAGTATAGAAACGCACTTGACGGGCGCGAATTTAATTTTGAAAACTTAAAACTTGCTTTTAACAGGGGTTATACGGCAGGGTACTTTGATGGGAACGGAAATATAATTTCCGAACTGCAAAATCATATCGGTGTATACGTCGGCTTTGTTGAAAAGGTTAACGGCGGTAAAACTTTTAATGAAGTATTTTTTAATTCAAACCGCGTTTTGTCGCCTAAATCTACTTTTAAGATTATAGATAACGGCAAGGAAAAGGCGACCTTGACTGCTTTTGATTTAACCAAAATTAAAAGCGGTAAATATAGATTGACAACTACGCATCCTGTTGACGTAGGCGATAAACTTAATTTAATTATAGACGCTAATATTGAAGAGAAAACGCTTAAAACTATTAATAAAAGAGCGATTGACGTAGAAATTTGCGCGACGTTAAATAAACCCGTAAAAGCGGTAGTTAAGGTGGATAGCGCGCGTTTAGAAGTGTTTGGGGACGTTTTATGCGCGGCAAAAAAGCAACCGCTTACTATAAATGAAATTATAGATAATTTTTCAAAAAGTGATATCTTTAATGCAAACTTAAAAATTGCTCAACTTGATGACGTGTTTATTCCTAAATCTTCCCTAAATCAATTTAGGCGAAACGTTTTTAATAAGACCTATAAATTTTTAACTGAAACTTATCGCAAAAACTTAAAGCCTGTAAAAGTTAAATCGGGAAAAGTCGTCAAAGCGTTAACAGATTTTCAATTTGTTGAAAGTTTAAGCGAGAATTTTACTGCGAATAATATTATATTTTCACCCGAAATTTACGATTTGGGGCAAGTAAATAAGTTTAAAGAAAAATGTGAGCGTTTGAACAAGTGCGCATATCTTGATACGCCTAACTTTGCGTTAAAAGCCGATATAGAATTATTGAGCGATATAATTAATAAAAGCGGAATAAACGTTGTCGCAAACAATTATTATGCGCTCACCTTGCCTAACGTAAAAGTTATCGGTGGTGGTCTTAACGTGTTTAACTGCGTAGCGGCGGCAGAGTATATAGCGCCTATTATTGCGTCGGAAAGCGGTGTTATTAATAAAACGCCTTATTCCGTAATGACCTTGCGCCATTGTCCTATGAAAGCACACGTTAAAGGTTCTTGCGATAAATGCCCATACACGGACGGCTTTGAATACGTTATGAGCGGTGGCAAACGATTAAAATTAAAGCGCAAAAAACTTTCCACATGTACTTTCTATTTGGTTGAGTAGAATAATTTTAATAAATGAAAAAAGGATAGGTTAACCTATCCTTTTTTTATGTGGCACCCCCAAGGAGAATCGAACTCCTGTTTTCGCCGTGAGAGGGCGACGTCTTAACCGCTTGACCATGAGGGCAGGTGTTTAATATTTAATTGTTGACGGAGTTCGTTCTCCTTTTACGGAGAAGCATCTCCGCTGTCGCTACGATGGCGCAAGCGCCGAACCCCGGATTCAGCCGTGAGAGGGCTGCGTCTTAACCGCTTGACCATGAGGGCGGGTGTATTAATATCAAAAGTATAAATTTTAGTGCTTTTAAGCGAAAACTATTGTAGCATAATATAGAAAAGAAAGCAACAAATTGAAAGAAGATTTTAAAAAAAATAACCTGCATTGGCCGACGGAAAAGCAAATAATAACCCGTTTTGTTAACAGGCGAACGTCGGGCTTATTGCTTCTGCATCTCTCTTTTAGCGACCGGAATTAACGACGGTCGAGAGCGCCGCTGTTCAATATAGACGCCGACTTTCTTTAATATGATCTGTGGATTTTTTTAACAATTCCTATCGCACCATGAAGGCTAATTATATTGTACCACATTTGTTATTTATTATGCAACGATTAGATTGACATTTTTAAGCGTATACATTAAAATTTTATTGAAAAATAATTTTTTAGAAAATAATGGAAAAGCAATGCAAATGAAAAAGCCGTTCAATTTTAGACCTGTCGTAATTGTTGCCGTATCTTTATCCTTGGGTATAATATCGGCGTGCTTTTTCGTGATGCAGAATTATTTTTTTGCTATATTTTTTACCCTTCTATCCGTCGCTTGTTGCGGCGTAATTTTTTTGCCTTGCTACAAAGAGTTTTCGTTAAAAGAAAAAACCGTTATAGCGGTATTGTGTTTATTACTGTTTTTATCTGGTGGACTTGGTTTTGGACTTACAATAGATAGTTATAATAACGCCGACCTTAACGGGCATTATTATTCGATAACGGCAAAAGTAATTGAAGCGGAAGAAACTGATGGCGGACAAAGACTTATTCTTGACGATATTTACGTTAAAGGAAACGTTGCTGGTAAGTTGCATTATAAAGCGTATTTATACGTTTTGGGCAATTCAAACTTTGACGTGGGGGACGTTATTAGTTTTTCCGCAAGTCTAAACGACCGCGCAATGATTTACGAAGGGCAACTTGCGTCAACTGAAATTTCGCGTAGAATAAAGTATACCGCGGAAGTGTATGCTAACGAAGTTACCGTTTCGGGATATAATCTTACCGTGTTTGAAAAAATTAATTTATTTATACGCAATTCGTTAAAGGCTGGACTTGATAAAGACGAGTTTAGTGTGGGTTATGCGTTACTTACGGGTCATTCTGAATATATGGATGAAGAAATTTTATCTTCATTTAGACTTGCTGGGGTTGCGCATATTTTCGCGGTGTCTGGGTTGCACATAGGCTTTCTCGCCGCCGTGTTGGGGTGGGTGTTCAATAAATTAAAAGTAAATCGCTTAATTAAGGCGATTGTTATAACCTTAACATTGTTTTTATATTCGGGCGTTTGTGGATTTTCTTCGTCGTCGGTAAGAGCGTCAGTAATGACGGGCGTTGTGCTTTTTGCATCCGTTAAAGGCGCGCGTTACGATAGGTTATCGTCTATCGCCGCTGCGGCGCTTATAATTCTATTATGCGCGCCCATTCAGTTGTTTACGCCTGGGTTTCAGTTGTCGTTTGCCGTAGTTTTGGCTATTGCAATTTTAACAACCCCGATTGCAAAATTATTTAAATTTTTACCAAAAATTATTGCAAATTCTTTGGGCGTGGTTTTATCGGCGCAACTCGTAAGCATACCCATAAGCCTTTACTGGTTTGGTCATTTTTCAATTATAGCGGTATTGATAAACTTAATTTTCGTGCCAGCAGTTTCGGTTATATACACCGTTCTTTTCGTCGCTGCGATTTTAGGCGGAATATTTTCGATTGAAAGCGCGCTACTATTTGTGCCAAATTACATATTAAAATTTGTAAATATGTGCATAACTGCATTTGATTATAAAATTTTCATTTTTGGCGGATTTACCTTGGGTGCGTTCGTAGTGTTCTATTATCTTGCGTTATTGTGGCTTAGTGGGCTTTTTAACTCAAAGCGACTTATAAGAACGCTTATTTCCGTAGTTTGTTGCGCCGTGTTTTTAACGGGCACGGTGGCGATCAACATAGCCGAAAAGAATTCTACTAGTATGTTTGTTTGCGGTTCGGAAAAATTGTGCGTTACCGTTATTGACGCGCCTACCGAAAACGTAATGATAGTTAGTGATGCAAAAACGGTATATTCTACCGCGCGACTTAAACGGCTTTCACAAAAAGAAGATTTAACCGTGCTTGATACGGTTGTATTTACAAACGGAAACGATATTGAAATACAGGCCTTCGTTACCAAATTACGCACGGTATTTGCCATTAAAAGAATATGCTATTACGGAGAGAAAGACGAAATTTTAGAAATGGCGTTAAAAAAGTCTTTCGGCAGTATAAAATTAGTTGCGCTTTCCGACGGCGTTGATCTTCAAATGAAAACTTTCGATTGCAAGTTTGCGCTAGGCGGTAGGGCTGTACTTTTGGATATTAACGAAAAAACCGTGGCGTTATTTTCTAAGGTTGACGGTATAAATTATACTTCGTTACAAGGTGATTTCGACATAACTGTAAGCGGTGAATTGTCCGCGTTGATAAAAGCGCATTATGCGCCGAAACGCGCGCTGTCGTATAGAAAGACGGTGGGC
>JAFVTK010000125.1 GCA_017503265.1 Clostridia bacterium
CCCTCTCAAATTAAAAAAATAATACACGACCACCCCGAGAAATTTTTTTCTAATCAAGAACTTGCAACTGCCGTTAATTGTTCTAAAAAAATTGCCGAAATGAAATTTAAAGATGCGTTCGGTATTTCTATCCATAAATATACTTTAGAATTTAAAATAAAGGAAGCAATATCTTACTTTAACATTTTCCCCGAAATATCCATCAAAGAAACAGCCTTAAATTTAGGTTTTTACGACGAATATCATTTTAGTAATCAATTTAAGAAAATAATCGGCGTTTCGCCTAAAAAATACAAATCGCGTCACTTTGAAAAATAACCTTAATCCATAATCTAAGTATATTAAAAGCCTCACACTCAAAAATTTGGGTGTGAGGCTTTAGTTTATCCCTTTAAAGTTTAGATAGTTTTTTTAATAAGGTTTTAAGAATTTTCTTTAATAAATTCTAACACCTTTTCAGTTGATAGCGGATAAGTTCTTGCGCCCACGAATCCGCATTTATAAGCCGAAGTCGCGCTTGCAAAAATCAAACTTTCCCTTACGCTTTTGCCCGACAAGTACGCCGCTAAAAACGCGCCGTGGAAAGTGTCGCCCGCACCGTTAGAATCCACCGCCTTAACGGTAAACGCAGGATAACGAGCGGCGGAATTATCTTCAATATAATATCCACCGTTTTTGCCGTCGGTAACCGCAAGTATCTTTGGACTATATCTTTTGTTTAACTCTATAAGCGCGTCAATAGGCGCATCTTTTCCCGTAAGCCCCATAGCAAATTCCGCCGACGGAATTAAAATATCAACAAACGGTAAAAGTTTTTCTATCCCTTCGTATAATCCGCCTGCGTCAAGACTGACTAAAACGCCCTTTTCCTTTGCGTACTTAGCGCATTTTAACGCACCGTTTAAGTAATTTCCGTCCAAGTGTAAAATATCCGCGCCGTCAATCACGCTTAAATTTGCGTTATTTTCGTCGTCTAAAACCGTGCCGCGATTAAACACGCAAGTACGACTTCCTTCGCTTTTTGAAAGTAAAATGTAAGAGTTAAAGGACTTTGCGCCGTCTATAATTTTAACGCCGCTAATATCCACCCCGTACTTTTTAAAATCGTCTAAGAGATAATTACCTGCCGCGTCGTTAGCAAACGCGCCGATAACCGAAGTTTTAACGCCGAGTTTAGACGCAACGACTAGGGCGTTGCCGACAGGTCCGCCACCCGAAACGCTGATATTATCCGCTTTAAGTTTAGTGTCTTCAACGGGGAATTTTTCGCACTCGATAAGCGTGTCGTAAACGCACGCGCCAAACCCCACTATTCTTTTCATGCTCTATTCTCCGAGCCGAGAAGTTTGATTTTTGAAAGGGCAAAGTTTTTAACCGCTTCAATAGGTTCTGCCATAAAGATATCGATTGCAACCTTGTTTACGTCGCCTTCCATAACTTTATCAAGGAAAGCGTAGCAAAGGTCTGTACCAAAGTTTATTTTGCCTATGCCTTTCTTAATCGCCGCTTGAATTTGTTCGTCGGGTACACCGCTGCCGCCGTGAAGTACTAATGGAATTTTAACCGCGTCTTTAATCTCTTTAATTCTATCAAGAGCAAGTACGGGCGCTTGTTTATATCTGCCGTGCGCCGTACCTACTGCAATGGCAAGCGCGCTAACACCCGTTCCTTCAACGTACTTAACTGCGTCTTCTACGGTGGTGTAATCGGTGGGAACGCCGTCCGCCGCCTTGCCGATATGACCAAGTTCACCTTCAACGCCGATATTTAACTCGTTACAAAGCGCAACCGTCTTTGCCGTGTGCTTGATATTGTCGTCAAGTTCTTCTTTTGAAAAGTCAACCATAACGCCTGTAACGCCGTTTCTAACTGCAATCGCCGCGGGGATATAACCTGCGCCGTGGTCTAAGTGAACGCATACGGGCACGGTTGCTTTTTGTGCTGCCTTTAATATAATCGGGCAAAGAAATTCCGCAAACCCCGTGGTCGCAAGTCTTGAATAGAACTGCATAATAACGGGTGATCTGCTCTCTTCTGCCGCGCTGATTACGCCCATAACCGTTTCCATATTGTAAACGTTGAAAGCGGGTACTGCGTAGCCCTTGTCCGTGTCTTTTAAAATGGTTTGTAAATTAACTAACATAATAATTCTCCTTAATCGTCAATATCGTCGTAAATAATTTCATCAAAATATTTTGCAAACTCTTTTAAGTAAGCGCCGTATTCGCCATAAGTTTCGCTAACGTGGTGAATATACGGTCCTTCAATAAGTTTTCTTTCAAGTTTTACTAAATCCTTAAACTCCGCCCACATATAAGTTCCCCAAGTTTTTGGGCCGTCACAAGTGGTAAACTCTCCGCCGAGTAAATAATACTTGCCTTTTTCCGACTGAAAGCGCGCTATCGTATATTTGCCGTCGCGAGCAACGAGATTTGGCTTAAAGTTTACTACGCGTGGTTTTTCATCGCCTTTTTTGCAAGATGCGGGGAAAGGTCCACAATGCCATAAAAGTTCGGCGTTATCGTTTTCGGGGTGGCGGCAAGTAAATTCGCCTTGGATAGGTTTACCGCTACCACGCGTAGCGCTGAGAAGTAGGACGTTGGTTATGGACATAAGCACGTCCCCCTCGCAAGTAACGAAAATTCCCCTTTCAGCAACTATGCTCATAGCAAGACAGGGCGGAACGCCCCAACCGCTTGCAAAACCCGACCAACAATCCGTACCTATAATATTACTGCCGTAAACTTTTGATATATTTTCAAAATATTTAACCACCGCGGCAATTTTCATAAGCGCAACTTCGTCCGTTCCCGCGCAGTCAAAGTTTTCTTTTATGTATTGAACTTCCTTTTCAAGTTGTTCTTTTTGGTTGTCGAAAATATCTTTTAAATCGATTAGCGTTTCTGCAAGATTAACTGAAATAACGTCAATGCCGAATTTTTCGCAAAGTTCAAGTTCGTTAAACATTATTGACTTAAAC
>JAFVTK010000019.1 GCA_017503265.1 Clostridia bacterium
ACGTCTGGCGGCGCTGATTCTATGGCTTTACTACATTATATGCATAACGCGGCTAAAAATTCCTATTTTAAGGTAATTGCGCTAAACGTTGAACACGGTATTCGTGGCGAAAGTTCCATAAGCGACACGGAATTCGTTAAAAATTACTGTTATAAGCACGGTATTGACCTTTTAACTTATGCAGTCGATAGCGTTAAAAAAGCAAAAGAAGAAAAACTTTCGCTTGAAGAAGCCGCGCGCGCGTTGCGGTACGATTGTTTTTACTCTGCCTTAAAAGACGGCAAGTGCAACAAAATCGCTACTGCGCACCACCAAGGCGACAATGCAGAATCGGTTCTTTTTAATCTTTTTCGTGGAACGGGATTAAAAGGCGTATCGGGCATAACTGAAAATTTTGACGAAAAAATTATTCGTCCTATGCTTGACGTAAGCAAAGAAGAAATTTTATCTTACGTTAAAGAAAATGATATCCCTTTTGTAACTGACCAAACTAATTTATCCAGCGAATATTCAAGGAACTTTATCCGCTTAAACGTACTGCCGAAAATAAAAGAAATTTTTCCAGAAGTAGAAAAAAGCATTGCGCGCTTTTCAAAAATCGCAAAAGTCGAAGACGATTTTATGCACGGCGAAGCGCTTAAAGCAGTTAATTTTTTAGACGGCGTTGCTGAAATTGCACTTCCCCTACACCAAGCAATTTTAACGCGCGCAGTTATTATTGCGCTAAAAAGTTTAGGCGTAGAAAAAGACTGGGAAAAGTCGCATATCGACAGCGTTAACGCCTTAGTTACTGCGCAAAACGGTACTAAAATTAACTTAAAGAAAAACGTTGTAGCAATTAAAGAATACGACAAAATCGTATTGTTTAACGAGCAAATTAATTGCGATATTGAACTTCCTTTTTCGGTCGGCAAACGTTTTCTTAACGAAAAAACGATTGAGATTAAGCCGATTAATATTGATACTGACCTAAAAAAAGGATTTAAGGCAGACGCGGCAAAAATACCGAACGGTGCAGTTATAAGATTTAAACGCGACGGCGATAAGTTTACTAAATTCGGGGGCGGAACTAAAAGTCTTGGCGACTATTTGACCGACATCAAAACGCCTAAACGCATACGCAACTCTATTCCCCTATTAGCCGTAGGTAACGAAATTTTAGTAATTTTTGGTATTGCCGTTTCAAACAAAATTAAGGTGGACGAAACCACCAAAAATATAATAGAATTTTTGTATTATTAATGAAAAAGGAGTTTATATGCAGAATTTAATTAAGGCAGTTGACAAGCACAAACAACTTATTTTAGATGCAGAGCGTTATATTTGGAAAAACCCCGAAACGGGCTATAAAGAATATAAAACTTCCGCGTATCTTGCGGAAAAGTTTGTTTCGCTCGGTTATGAACTCACTTACGCTGACGGAATAACTGGTTTTTACACCGTACTTGACACGGGCAAAAAAGGTCCTACCGTATTAATTCTTGGCGAACTAGATTCTATTATTTGCCCTTCGCACCCCGAATCAAACCCTGAAACGGGCGCTGTTCACTCTTGCGGACACAACGCTCAATGCGCTGCGCTTTTGGGTGTTGCGGCAGCGCTAAAAGAACCGGGTGCGCTTGACGATCTTTGCGGAAAAATTAAACTTTGCGCAGTTCCCGCCGAAGAACTTCTTGAAATTGAATACCGCACAAAACTTATAGAACAAGGCACGATTAAATTCTTTGGCGGTAAACCCGAATTTTTATCTCGCGGATATTTTGACGACGTAGACGTTGCGTTTATGGTACACACCACCACAAACAAAAACTTTTGCTGTAACCGTGGTGGCGTAGGTTGCTTACCCAAGCGCATAATTTATAAAGGTCTTGCATCGCACGCAGGCGGTAGCCCTTGGGCAGGTAAAAATGCGCTTTACGCGGCAACGTGCGGTATTAACGCAGTTAACGCTATTCGTGAAACGTTCCAAGAAAAAGACATCATCCGTTTCCATCCCATTATCACGCACGGTGGCGATATGGTAAACGCAATCCCTGAAAAGACGGAAATAGAAACTTATATCCGCGGTGAAAGTTTTGACGCAATGAAAAATAATAACGCACGCATAAACCAAGCGCTTATAGGCGCGGCTCTTTCGCTAGATAATAACGTTGAAATTATAGACCGTTCTGGCTACGCGCCTTACAAAAACGACCCGAATATGATTAGCCTTGCAAAAGATGCGCTTGCCATTGCTTTACCCGACGAAGAATTTGTTATGAACGACGTTATTAGTTCGGGCAGTACGGATATGGGCGACCTTTCTTGCTTAATGCCGATTATTCACCCCTACGCAGCAGGCTCTGTTGGTAAATCACACGGAAACGACTATTACGTTTTAGACCCCGAAAGAGCGTGCGTAAACAGCGCAAAATGGCAACTCGTTATGCTCTATTTGCTACTTGAAAAAAATGCAGAAAGAGCAAAAAACATTATTAAAGAATACAAACCTTTATTTAAGAATAAAGAAGAATATCTTGCATATTGCGACACTCTTGCTTGCTCTGGCGATAGAATTGAATATTCTGATAAAGAAGCAAAAGTTCGTTTATAAAAAACGTTCTAAAATGCAAAAACAGTTAATATAATAATATATTAAAATAAAAGGAGAATTGTATGAAAATCACTTCTAACTTAATTACTGCGATTTTAACTATCGTAATCGGGGTGCTGTTCGTTGCACTAAAAGGTGGCGTTATCGGCATTGCAATGACCGTGCTTGGCGTGGGACTTATCGTTTGGGCAGTTCTTGACATTATAGACAAAAACAATACGTCTGGCATTATAAAACTTGTTGCCGGTATAGTCGTAATAGTTTTTGGCTGGACGCTTGCAAGTATAGTACTTTACGTTATGGCGGCACTTCTTCTCGTATATGCAATTTATCAACTTTACGAACTCGTTACAAATAAAGTAAAAGACGTTGTTAAGTTTATAGAGCCAGGCGTTATGGCGCTTATCGCTATATTACTCTTATTTAATCAAGGTGGTACGATTGCTTGGGTGTTTATCGTTGCAGGAATATTCCTTATCGTTGAAGGCGCGCTTGCACTTATAAATTGTATAAAAAAATAATTATTGACAAAACCGCCCCCGAAAAATTCGGGGGCGGTTTATTTATGTAAAAAATTAAAATTTAGGATTTACGCCTAATTTTTCGCAAATCGCAAGCGCGAATTTCATTGCCGCTTTTGGTCCGTTGGCAGTTATAACGTTTCCGTCGACTTCAACGTCCGCACCAGTATAATTTGTAACCGACATCATTTCAATAAACGCTTGCGCAGGATAACACGTCGCGGTTTTCCCGTCGATAAGTCCGTTAGTGGCAAGTACTACCGCTGGCGAAGCGCAAATAGCCGCTACTACTTTATTTTTTTGCATAGCATTTTTTAGGGCGTTTATAACTTTACTATTATCAGCAATATTAGTTGCGCCAGGCATACCGCCAGGAACTACGATAGCGCCGTAATCTAACAAATCTACGTCATCTATCGTTTTATCCGCTTTAACCGTTATGCCGTGAGAACCTATCGGATAAGTTCCATTAACCGAAACCAAATCACACTCTACCCCAGCGCGCCTTAAAACGTCAACGGGTGTCAACGCTTCAATTTCTTCCGTACCGTTCGCAATTAATACCGCAACTTTAACCATTAATTTTTACCTTTTATTATATTTATAAAATTATTTTATACTAAAATTTTTAATTTGTCCACTTTATAACGAAAGATTTTACAACGTTAAACGTACCATGACGTACGCTGCCGCTCCCGTCGGTTTGCCAAGCAAAAAAGCTACCACAAGGGTAGCCTTTTTGCTTGGCGCACCATAAGCGGCTCGAACGCCTAACCTTCGGTTCCGTAGGGGCTTCAAAACTTTGTTTTTTAAGCCCTTGGGTTAGAACAATAATGACCATTGTTTATCTTTGTAAAACGCCTAAAACCCTTAGGTTAGAACGAGTTTTTATATGATTATAGCACGTTTTCGTGATAAAAACAACTAACTATCATTAAAAATAAATACACGTTAAGACCAAAGGTCATTGCACGAATTTTTGCACTTTTTTGGTGATTTGGGTTAGAACAAATCCGTTCTAACCTATCACTAATTATATATATCGTTTGTTGATGATTTTTTATTTTACAACGTAGAAAGTTGCAGGACCATTACCGTGTTTTACGATAAAGTTTTCAGCGATAAGTTCTCTTAACGCCTTTTCTATTGCAGAACGGCTAAGCGACGGACATAATTCCATGATATCACTTTTAGTAACTTTACCAAGTTTTAAACCAAACGCTTCTTTAACCATTTGCTTGGCAGATTTTTTATCGGAAACAAGTTCAATACGCTCTTCAAAATCTCTATAAGCCGAAAGCACTACGCCAAGAATATATTTAGTAAACGCCGAATCGTCGTTTTTACCTTCGTGCCAATTTTCAGAAGCCAACTGCAAAGCGTCGTAATATTCGTTTTTGTGGTCGTGTATTTTCTTTTCAAGCGAAATATATTTACCAACAACGTAACCGCTTTTATATAGTAGTAAAGTAGTAAGTATTCTACTCATACGTCCGTTGCCATCGTTAAATGGATGAATGCAAAGAAAATCGTGAATAAACGTGGGAATTACTACAAGTGGGTCAACTTCGCCCGACGCTATAATTTTATTATAAGTTTCGCAAAGTCTTTCAACGGCTTCAGGTGTTTCAAATGGTTCTAACGGCTTAAATCTAACTACAACCGTACCGTCAGGTCTGATTTCATCAATCTCGTTTGAAGTTGTTTTGAACACACCACCAAAAGATGTCGGCAAATAAGAATACAACTTTTTATGAAGCCCTAAAATAACGTTTGCCGTGATAGGCATATACTCAAAACTTTCGTGCACCATTTCAAGAACGGCTCTATAACCTAAAATTTCTTGCTCGTCCCTATTTCGTGGCGTAGTTTTTTGACTCATTAATTGTTTTAAGCGTTGGTTAGTTGTAACGATGCCTTCAATAGCGTTAGAACTTTCCGTGCTTTGAACTTTTGCAATTTCTACAAGTCTATCAAGTTCAGCAGGCTTTTGCTTTAAGTATGCGTCAGGATGATGAATACACAAAATCAAATATACAAAAGCTACAAGAGAAATACGGACGTAAATACAGTTATGATATATACAAAGATGTTGAAGCTGATGTAAATATGGAACTGCACGAAAAACCATTCTCTATTCTAATGAGGTTAGAGAAAAACAAGCAACGAAATACAGACCATAACCACACAAAGTACCGAAATCACGAACAGGAACGATAATATTAAGAAAATTATTGACAATGGCACTAAAATATGATATAATATATATCACACAATAAACGTAACAGGTTTACGTTTGTAAAAAGACGTAACTATACAGGGAGAAAGCATGCTATTCCGGCTTTACGGTTGAAACCTTATACGATACATTTATGCAGACAACACCACGGATCGGCTTTTGGCTGGACAATTCCAACCAAACACCACAGC
>JAFVTK010000126.1 GCA_017503265.1 Clostridia bacterium
AAGAATATGCTATTACGGAGAGAAAGACGAAATTTTAGAAATGGCGTTAAAAAAGTCTTTCGGCAGTATAAAATTAGTTGCGCTTTCCGACGGCGTTGACCTTCAAATGAAAACTTTTAATTGTGAGTTTGCGCTTGACGGTAGAGCCGTACTTTTAGAGATTAACGGAAAAACCGTGGCGCTATTTTCTAACGTTGACGATGTAAATTATACTTCGTTACAAGGTGAATTTGACATAACCGTAAGCGGAGAAATGTCTGCGGTGCTAAAAGCGCATTATGCACCGAAACGCGCGCTGTCGTATAGAAAGACGGCTGGCTTTGTCGACGGGGAAAGTCAGGGGACGGCAAAAATTACCCTTTAACATCCTTTTTTAATGCGTTTAAGCCACAAATTACTTAAAAAGCAAAAAAATATCGTTGCAAAAACCGTTAAAAGATGTTAAAATGTATAAGAGGTAATTTTGGTTTGAAGTATACGGAATTTAAGAACGGGTTGGAAAACGGTCAGTCGTTTTCCGTTTATTTGTTTGAAGGCGAAGACGCGTTTTTTAGAGAACGCGGTCTTAATTTGCTTAAAAACAAATTCGTAAGTCAACCTGAATTAAATCTTACGGTTTTGCAAAACGACTGCTTGCAAGAAGAACTTATATCTTCGCTCGTGGCGTATCCGTTTATGAGTGAAAAACGCTTGGTCGTTATCAGAGAGTTTTATCCAAAGCAAGACTTTTTGAAAGGCGGACTTAAAGAGTATTTATCCGCTCCGTCCGATTTTTGCATTTTGGCAATACTTAACGAAAAACCTTGCGAGCCGTTAAAAAAGTTTGACGCAGTTTGCACGGTTGAGTGTGGAAAAGCCGACGCGGCGCTGTTAGTGCGTTGGATTAAAGGTGAGTGCAATACTTGCAACGTTAAAATCGAAGCGGAAACTGCAAAACTTTTAGCCGATTATTGCTTGTCAGATATGACTAGAATTGAGAACGAAACAAAAAAGTTGTGCGCTTACGCTGGCGCTGGTGGCGTTATTACTTTTGACGACGTTAACGCTATGGTTGCGCGTGATGCAGAATATAAAGTTTACGAGATGACCGATTATATCGCAAAGCGTAAGTTTGATTTAGCGCTTACCGTTATAAAAGATATGATGGGTAAGGGTGAAACTCCACAAAGGATACTTACGGCGGTGTACAATTATTATAGACGATTGCTACACTCGGCTATAAGTGATATGAGTTTAAGTGAACTTGCTAGCGCGTTCGGTGTAAAAGAATTTGCGGCTAAAAAGACCAAAGAGCAAGCGGCAATGTTTAAAAAGCGTTCGCTAAAAAGCGCGGTTGACGCGCTGACTGATGCCGACTATAAAATTAAAAGTGGGCAGGCGGATGCGGACGAGAAAATGTGGATTACTATATTTAAAATTATGACCGATAAATAGGAGTGGATTATGGATCTTGCAAAAAAGATTTCCGAATTCGGAAGTAAATTTCAATCGCCAAATACGATGGTTGCTATGATAGTCAGTATCGTAGTTTTTGCCGTGTTGTATTATTATATGATGAAGTTTTTATCCGACAACAAATCGGGCGCGCTTATTATGCTTTTCGTATTTTCAATGGTTATAGGCGCTGCTATTTTGACCTTTGTAGACAATATTAATTGCGCAATATATCTAATAATACCTGCAATGTTCTTGATTGCGATTATGGTACTTTATTCGGTTGAATTAAAGCGCATTATTTGGCAAAGAAAGATGCCGAAAGTTACGGATATGCGCCACGGCGAAGTTTCTTACGACGAAGAGCGAGTTCAGGCTTGTATCGGTGAAATTATTAGGGCGCTTCAAAACATGTCTAAAAACGACGTGGGCGCGATTATAGTTTTGTCAACGGGCAACGTCCCTGGACAAATACTTGACAGCGGTGTGCGACTTGATAGCGATATTTCAAGTGAACTTATTGAAAGCGTGTTTTTTCCTAAAACTCCGCTTCACGACGGCGCAATGATTATTAACGGCACGAAGATAGTTGCGGCTGGGTGCTTTTTACCCTTATCGCAAAACGTGGATAATATTCCAAAAGATCTCGGCACGCGCCATAGAGCAGGTTTAGGGGTTACCGAAACTATTGACGTTATATCAATTATAGTATCCGAAGAAACTGGTATAATATCGGTTGCAAGGGCTGGTAAAATAACTAGGTACGCCGATTCTGAAACTTTGAAGAAAACGCTTGCGCGCTACTACTGGCAAGAACTTGATAGCGCTAGAAAATAGGAGGGAAACGGTATGAACGATAGAAATTTTCAACCTGCAAACGACAATGGTGAAAGCAAAAGCAAAGCAAAAGTTTTCTGGAAGCACGTCGGACTTGTTACGCTCGCGCTCGCGCTTGCGACATTGACCGTTTTCATAATCAACTTAAATAGGTAAAGGACTTAAAGATGAAAGACGTTGGAATAAAAGCAGATAAAATATTACTACCCGAAACTGACGATATGCGCGCGTGGGCGTGTATAGCGTGCGACCAGTTTACCAGCGAGATAGAGTACTGGAAAGAACTTGAAAGCCAAGTAAAAGGAAAAAGAACTACTCTCGATTTAACGTTGCCTGAAATTTATCTTGAAGATAACGCAGACGAAAGAATTAAAGGCATTAACGCTAACATTAAAGAATATTTAAATAGCGGTGTATTTAAGGATTACGGCAAAGGTTTTATTCTTACCGTAAGAAAAACACCTTACGTTGAAAGGCGAATAGGGCTTGTTGCGGCGGTTGACCTTGATAAATACGAATATACACAAAAAAGCAATTCGCTTATTCGTGCAACCGAAGGAACGATTGAAGAACGTATTCCGCCACGCCTTAAAATAAGAAAAGACGCTGACGTAGAGTTTCCGCACGTTATGGTGCTTTTCGACGACGAAAAGCGCGAAATAACTGAAAGTCTTTACGCTAAAAAAGAAAGCCTTAAAAAGATTTACGATTTTGAACTCAATATGGGCGGCGGTAGTATAGAAGGTTATTTCGTTGACGACGTAGATTTCGTGTTGAATAAGTTTGCGGGGTTAATCGATAAAGAAAGATTAATAGCAAAATACGGTAAAGAAGATAACTTCTTATTTGCGGTTGGGGACGGAAACCACTCGCTTGCAACGGCTAAAACGCATTGGAACAACGTTAAAGCGACTTTGACTGAACAAGAAAGAAAAGATCATCCCGCAAGATATGCGCTTGTAGAACTTGTAAATATTTATGACGAAGGCATATATTTTGAACCTATTTATAGATACGTTTTCGGTATTGATAAAGAAAAGTTTTTATCTGGATTAGGTGGCGTTGACGGCGGAAATATGCAGGTTTACGCATCTGGGAAAGTTACCGCACAAAAAGGTCAAAACGATTTGCCAGAAGGTATTCGCGCAGTAGATAAGTTCGTTAAAGATTATATTTCTAATTTTGGCGGGGCGGTTGATTACGTTCACGGCGAAAGCAATCTTAAAAAACTAGTGGACGATAGGGACGA
>JAFVTK010000127.1 GCA_017503265.1 Clostridia bacterium
GGCAAAGAAAACTGCCGTTGAAAAAGTTAACGCGGACGGAACGATTACTACTGACTTTATCGGCGGAAAGAAAGAGGCTGCAAAAACTGTGTTTGGAGCAATTGACTTCCCAACCGTATTGTTCTTAATTTTCCTTTTCATCATTATACGCGCGGTAAATAACGTCGGTATCATTGCGGCAATAAGCAATTTCTTTGCTTCTATCGGCGATAAAAATATATTCCTTTTGTATACGCTTATCGTTTTCGGCTCGGTATTGATTTCTGCGTTTATCGACAATATACCTTACGTTGCAACAATGCTTCCCGTAATTGCAGGTCTTGGACTAACGGGTAACGTTCAAACGTTATTAGGTTTTGGACTTTTGTGTGGCGCTACGCTTGGCGGAAACATTACGCCTGTCGGTGCTTCGGCTAACGTCGTTGCTATCGGTATGCTCAATAAAGAAGGGTATAAAGTTAAATCAAGCGACTTCTTTAAGATAGGTATTCCGTTTACGCTAGTTGCGGTACTAGGCGGATACTTGCTTATTTGGCTTGTTTGGGGAATTTAAAAATAAATATTTAAAATGTTACGGGCGCGACGAAAAGTCGCGCCCGTATTTTTTGTAATATAAACTATTTCTTTAATTAATGGTGTTGTGTTCGATAAACTTGCGACTTGCAAGCGACAAATAATGATTTCTCTTTTGATAAAAATAAATATTCCTTTTTGCTTGCTGGTCGGGTAGACGGTAATAATAAACGTCGCGTTCAGAATCCATATTTTTAATTAAGGTATCGCTTACGAAAGAAATGCCCATACCCGAACAGGATATATTATACGCAGTAACTTGTTGGTCAAGGTGGAAAATAACGTTAGGGGTAACGCCGTATTTTTTGAAAAGTTTTTCCGCGCGTTTGCCCGTGTCGTTTTCAGGATTTAAAAGAATAAACGGTTGGTCTTTAAATACTGAAAGTTTAACGCTTATATTTTCGTCTAAATGCTTATCGGCTTTAATTTGTTCGGCAGTCATTCTAAATTCTTTCAAATTCTCATTAACAGCAAGGTGTTTTGGAACGGCAAGCAGTAAAATTTCAGACGAAAAGACTTCCGATATAATATTCTCGTCCTCATTAATCGCATTATCTATAATAATGTCAAGATTACCTGCGGAAAGTTTATTCATCAAATTTTTAGTGCTGTCTTCAAAGATTTCAAATTCAATTTGCGGATGTTTTTCGTTAAATTCCGATATGAGTTTAGGTAAAACGAAAGACGAAAAAAAACTGCTACCGCCTATGCGTATTTTGCCTTTTAATAGGTTGGTGTGGTCTGAAACGTACCGCGCAAAGTCTTTTTCTTTTTCTTCAATTTCCAAGGCGTATTTAACGTATTCTCGTCCGATTTCAGTTAGTGAAATAGGACTGCTTGAACGGTCGAATATCGGTGCTGAAACTTTTTCTTCAATTCTTTTAATTGATGCCGATAAGGACGGTTGTGAAACGAAAAGTCTTTCTGCGGCTTTGGTAAAACCGCCTTCGCGGTATACTGCAAGTATATATTCTTTATTGCGGAACATCTTTATCCCCCCATATAACTTAAAAGTAATAATAAATATGATTTAATATGTATTTGATTATATCACACTTTTGTAGTATAATCAAGTTGTGCACGAAAATAATTTAATTTTTTAAGGAAAATATGGAAAAAATTTTTAGACTTGAAAGTGATTCGATAGGGCAAAGAGAAGTTCCGATAGACGCGTACTACGGCGTACAAACGTTGCGCGCTTATGAAAACTTTAAAATTAGCGGTACGAAAACTCATTTAGAGTTTATAAAGGCTATTGTGGAAATTAAAAAGGCGGCGGCAATTACCAACGGTAACGCTGGCGTAATTGATAAAAAAATTGCGGACGCAATGGAAAAGGCGTGCGACGAAATTTTATCAGGTAAGTATTTGGATAATTTTATCGTAGATGCCGTTCAAGGCGGTGCAGGTACTTCGTTTAATATGAACGCAAACGAAGTTGTTTCTAATCGTGCGATTGAAATTTTAGGCGGGCAAAAGGGAGATTATTCAATAGTTCACCCCAACGACCACGCAAACTGCGGTCAATCTACTAACGACGTTTTTCCTAGCGCAGGGAAGATTGCTACCGTGCGTCTACTTAAAAAAGCAATAGACGCGCTTGAAATTTTTTATGCGGCAATAATGGAAAAATCGGTACAATTTAAAGACGTTATAAAAATGGGACGTACCGAAATGCAAGATGCAGTCCCTATAAGTTTTGGACAATCGTTTACGGCTTACGCGCAAGCGGTTAAACGCGATATTAAACGTTTTAATAGCGCGATTGAAGAACTTTCTAAACTAAATATGGGCGGTACTGCGATAGGAACGGGGATTAACGCTGACGGCGAATACATAAAAAATATCGTTCCTAACCTTGCTACCGTTACTGGTTTAAAACTTACGCAAGCCGAAGATTTAGTTGACGCAACGCAAAACCTTGACTGTTTCGTATTCGTATCGGGTATAGTTAAGTCGTGCGCAACTACGCTTTCAAAAATTGCGAACGATTTGCGTTTGATGTCGTCAGGTCCGCGTACGGGTTTTGCTGAAATTAATTTACCTGCAAAACAAAACGGCTCTTCGATAATGCCTGGTAAAATCAATCCGGTTATTCCCGAAGTAATCAACCAAATAGCGTTTAACGTTATCGGTAACGACACGACCATTACTATGGCGGTAGAGGCTGGACAACTTGAATTAAACGCGTTTGAGCCGATTATTTTTTACTGTTTGTTTGAGTCGCTTGAAACTTTAACTAACGGTATTAAAGTGTTTACCAAAGATTGTATTGAAGGTTTAACGGTAAACCAAGAAGTGTGTGAAGACGAAGTTGAAAGAAGTATCGGTATAGTTACTGCGCTTTGTCCGTTTATAGGCTACACGAAGGCGTCTTATTTAGCAAAGAAAGCGCTTAAAGAAAAGAAAAACGTTCGCCAAGTATTGATTGAAGAAAAAATCATTTCCGAAAGCGAACTTAATAAAATTTTAGATCCACAAAAAATGATTTAACGCTATATTCGCGCAAAAAAGGTCGTCATAAATTTGCGTTGGATAAAGAAAAGGCAGACTTAACGTCTGCCTTTTCAGTTTTTATAAGTAAATTAATCGTTAACTTCTACGCCTGCGGGGGAAAACATAAAAACGTTTTTACCCATTTCGTAAACACCGCCACCGAGCGCATAAATCGCGCCTGAAAGCATATCAAGAACGCGCCTTGCCGTTTCAGTTTTAAGTTCAGTCAAATGTACTACCGTGTTTTTGCCGGCTTTAATGGCGTCGATTATCGTTTCAACGTCTTGGTATGCCGTGGGGCTAAAAACGGATACGGGCGCGTTTTTAGCGCCTTCCATCGAAATTCTTTCATCAAATTCTGACCTAGCCACTCGGTCTGTTTTGGTTTTTGGGTCTTTTCCGAACAAATCAAATATTCCCATTATTTCCTCCGTAATTTCTTTCGCCGAAAATAGTTCTTCCCAGCCTAATCATATTACTGCCGTTTTTAACGGCGATTTTATAATCGTTTGACATACCCATAGAAAGGTATTCAAAATTTAATCCCATATTTTTCAACTCGTCGTAAAGCGCGCGCATTTTTTGACAAAGCGAAATAATTAAGTTTTGGTCGTCAACGTGGGGGAGCATA
Organism: Clostridia bacterium; assembly: GCA_017503265.1. GTDB lineage: Bacteria > Bacillota > Clostridia > Christensenellales > Borkfalkiaceae > UBA1259. The sequence goes on from JAFVTK010000127.1 coordinate 3,701, forward strand.
GCCATAAGCCCTTTAACGCGCACGTTCTTAAAGCCGTTATTAATCGCTAAAACGTTTTCTTTGGCGTTAGAAAAATCGAAACCGCTTTTAGAAAGTTCACCACCAACGTTAACTTCTATTAAAATATCTTGAATAACTCCGCGCCTAAATGCCGTTTTGTCAATTTCTTCGGCTAAACGTAGACTATCAACCGATTGAATAAGGCTTACTTTACCGACCAAATATTTAACTTTATTAGTTTGCAAATGCCCTATAAAATGTTGGGTTGCTTTATCAGAAATAAGTTCGGTTTTTTCCCTAAACTCTTGAACTTTATTCTCGGCAACAACCGTAAGACCAAGTTCAATAGCGCGGTTAATATCTTGTGCGCTCATAGTTTTGCTTGCGCCAACCAAAGTGATTTTTTCGCCTAAATTATTTCCGCCGCTTATTTCTTCTAATACGGTTTTAAGATTGTTTTCAAGCATATTATTTGCCGTTAATAACGTCGTTCATATTATAAAGACCGTTCTTTTTGGACGCTAAATAAATTGCCGCTTTAACTGCGCCGTCCGCAAACACGCTTCTATCGGTTGCAAGGTGAGAAAGCGTTACCGTTTCAAAACCGCTTGCAAAAATAACTTCGTGTTCACCGACTATACCGCCACCACGCACCGCGTGTATACCTATTTCGTTCTTGTCGCGTTTACCACAAATACCTTGTCTACCGTAAGTGTAAAACTTTTCAGGCGCAACTTCTTTTACGCCGTCAGCAAGCATTAACGCCGTGCCACTAGGTGCGTCAACTTTTTGGTTGTGGTGCTTTTCAATAATTTCCACGTCAAACCCGTCGAGCGCCGCCGCTGCTTTTTTAACTAAATCAATAAGAACGTTTACACCGAGGGACATATTGCCGGAACGGAATACTGCTATCTTTTGACTTGCAGATTTAACCTTTTCTACGTCGGCAGGGGTGTATCCCGTTGCGCAAAGCACGGCAGGAACACCGTTACTTACACAATAACTTAAAATATTGTCAAGATTAGCGGGCGCAGAAAAATCAATAACAACGTCGATTTTTTCTTTTACCTTGTCAAAACTCGAATACACGGGGTAATCGGGGGAAAGTACTTCGTTTATATCAACACCGCAAACGGCGTTGAGTTTGTCAGACAGCGCGCAAGCGTCGAAAACTTTTCTGCCCATTCTGCCAAGCGCGCCACTTATTAAAACGTTTATCATAATTATACCTTTAATTTAAAACCAAAGTCTTTAAGTATTTTTATCATTTGTTCGGTGTGTTCTTTTTCTAATTCGGTAAGCGGAGCGCGTACTAAACCGCTACCCAAACCGATAAGTTCAGCCGCTTTCTTTACTGGAATAGGATTAACTTCAACGAACATAACGTCGATTAAGGGAAGAAGCCTTTCTTGGAGTTCGTACGCTTCTTTATTTTTGCCTGCAAAATAAAGTCTTGCAACGTCGCCTACTTCTTTTGGCGCAATATTCGACGCTACTGAAATAAGTCCCATAGAACCGATACTCATCATGGCAAGATTTAAGTTGTCGTCGCCCGAATAAAGCGCGGTTTTGCCACGGATAAGACGCGCGGTTTCGCAAATTTGTTCCATATTGCCACACGCTTCTTTTATTCCGCCGATATTTTTATGTTCTGCAATTTCCGCCATGGTTTGGGGAAGAATATTGACACCCGTTCGAGCAGGAACGTTATAGCATAAAACGGGAATATCTACGTTGTCGCAAACGTCGTTATAATATTTTACTAAACCTTTTTGGGTGCATTTATTATAGTAGGGAGTAACGACTAACAATCCGTCCGCGCCTATTTTTTGCGCAATTTGGCTCTTTTCAATAGCCTTTTTAGTGCAGTTACTGCCCGAGCCGAGTATGAATTTAACTCTACCCGCGATTTTGTCATAAGAGAATTTTGCAATTTTTTCGTATTCTTCGTCGGTAATAGTGGGGGCTTCACCCGTCGTACCCAAAACGCAAAGCGCGTCAATACCGTTTTCAATTTGGTATTCAATTTGTTTGCCAAGCGCGTCGTAATCAACGCCGTCAGCAGTAAACGGGGTAATCGCAGCGGTGCAAGTACCTTTAAAAATAGTCTTGTTCATACTTTACTCCTTATTAATAATCGGTTTATTAGATTTTGCCCTTGATTGCGTTTAGTTCAATTGCTTTTTGAGCGATTTGAACTGCGTTGGTTGCAGCGCCTTTTCTGATATTGTCTGCAACGCACCAAAGGTTAATACCGTTTTCAACCGTGTCGTCTTTTCTAATTCTTCCGATAAATACTTCGTCGTGGTCTTCTGCGGTTAAAGGCATGGGGTAAACTAAATTCTTGCCGTCGTCTTGGATAACTACGCCTTCTGCTTTTGCAAGAACTGCTTTAACTTCTTCAACCGTGCAAGGCTTTTCAAATTCAAGATTTATAGATTCGCTGTGTCCGTAGTAAACGGGAACGCGAACGCAAGTAGCGGTAACTTTGATTGATTGATCGCCCAAAATTTTCTTTGTTTCAAAAATCATTTTATCTTCTTCTTTGGTATAACCGTTTTCCATAAACACATCAATGTGCGGGAGACAGTTGCCAAAAATAGGATAGGGGAACTTTTGGGGTGCTTCACCGCAAATTCCGCCTTTAAGGTCGTTAAAACCTTTAACCCCTGCGCCCGATACTGCTTGATAGGTTGAATAAATTACGCGCTTAATTTTAAACGCTTGATGTAAGGGTTTTAAAGCAACCATTGCTTGAATAGTAGAGCAGTTGGGGTTTGCAATTATATTTTTATGCCAAAGAATGTCGTCTGCGTTACATTCGGGAACTACTAGTGGAACTTCGGGATCTCTTCTCCAAGCGCTTGAATTATCGATAACGAGTATTCCGTGTTTAGCAAAAATAGGCGCAAATTCTTTACTTACGTCGCCACCAGCGGAAAAGAGTGCGATATCAATATTTTTACCTTCAAGATTTTTTTCAGCAAGTTCTATAATTTCGTATTTTTTGCCCATAAAATCTACTGTTTTACCTGCGGACTTTGCAGACGCAAAGAGATAATAATTTTCTACGGGAAGGTTTCTTTCTTCTAAAACCTGCAAAAACTTTCTGCCGACCATACCAGTCGCGCCGACTACTGCAACGTTGTACTTTTTCATAATGATAATACTCCTACAAACATAATATATACGCATAGTTTAACAAACGGAAAGAAAAAAGTAAAGTTTTTTTTGTCTAAATACCGATTTTTGTTTGTAAAATATTTAAAATTAGTATATATTATATGTTGGTACTCGTTATTTGTACTATGGAGTATTATTGATTTTACGTTTGCGGGCGATATTTCGCAAGGGAGATTATAATGGCACAAAAAAAGAAAGGCGGCTTAATTGACAGGTTAATGCTCGGCAAAGAAAAGTCCGAAGGCTATGCAAGGGCAACTTTGCCGTCAAACAGGTGGGAACTTTTTTGGGATATTTTTAAAGGTAGATTTGGCAAATTATTTATAATAAATTTGTTGGTTTTACTTTTCTTTATACCCTTAATCGTTTTGATATTTTTCCGTTACGTCGCTTTAACTAATATGGGCGCAACATATCCCTTTTCACAGCCGTTTGGTATAGGGTTTCAAGCACCGATAACAATGACGGGGTTAAATGAAAATATCGTTTATAACGTAAATATGCTCATTTATTTGCTTTTGCCGATAGTCGCTATGATTGCAGCGGTTGGTGTTTCGGGTGGCGCGTACGTTATAAGAAATATGGTTTGGACGGAAGGTATTTTCGTTGCCAACGATTTTTGGCGTGGTATTAAGCAAAACATAAAACAAATGCTTTTAATAGCGCTTATTTATTCGTTAGTATTCTATATGTCAATCGTATCCGCTTCGTTATCTAATTACGCGGCTGTGCTTGGCTCTGGACCCGTATGGCTGTTTAAAGTAGCGGAAATTGTTTCTTACGTCATACTTGCTTTTTACACGATAATGACTTTCCACATGATTACTATGAGCGTTACTTACGATTTAAAGTTTAGGTATTTGTTTAAGAACTCGTTTATGTTTACAATCGGTCTTTTGCCACACAATATCGTATTCGTAGTTTTGGGCGCAATACCGTTTTTACTTTTGTTGTTAGGGAATTTCTTCTTTACGATAGGCATAATTTTGATAATCATTTTTGGATTTTCACTTTTGCTTCTCGTTTGGACGGACTTTTCACAATGGGCTTACGATAAGTTTATAAACGATAAAGTTGAAGGCGCGCAAAAGAATAGGGGTATTTACGAAAAGGTTAAAGAAAGCGACGCTGGCGCACTTAAAAAATATAGAGAACAACTTGCGCTATCTACAAGAAGTTCGCTTAACAGTAAGCCGATTAAACCGATTACCGACGACGAACTTAAAATCGCAGAACTTCCCACTTCGTTTAGCCGTGGCGACCTTGAAAAATTAAAGGAAAGCAAGCAGGCTATTTACGACGACCACGCAAGGTACGTTGAAGAGCATAAAAACGATCCTGAATTTATGCAGACAGAAGAAGAGAAGGCGTTGGAACAAGAGCAAGAAGAAAGACAAAAGCGCATTGAGAAAGCAAAGAAAGAACTTTCTAAACGTAAAAAATAATTAAAATAAAAGACGTCTCGGGCGACCAAGGCGTCTTTGAATTAAAACGACGGAATTTTATATGAACAAATTACTTAAAACCATAGTTTTTGACGGGCAGATTACTTTGTCCGTTTTGGATACGACCGATATGGTCAACGAAGCGATTAGAATACACGGCTTATCGCCAGTATGCGCTGCGGCTCTTGGACGTACGCTTACCGTTTGCACGTTTATGTCAAGCAACTTAAAAAACTCTTCGGATAAACTTTCCGTTACGGTTAAAGGGGACGGCGCAGGCGGTAAAATTACCGTGTGCGGAAACGGTGAACTTTCTATGCGTGGCTTTATAGATAACCCTAACGTAGATTTACCCTTGCGCGCGGACGGCAAACTTAACGTAGGCGCATGCGTTGGTAAGAACGGCAGACTTACCGTAGTTAGAAGTATGGGGTTAAAAGACCCGTATACGGGCAGTAGTGAATTAGTGAGCGGTGAAATTGCCGAAGATTTTACCGCATATTACGCATTTAGCGAACAACAGCCTACCGCAATGGCGCTAGGTGTAAAGATAGGTAAAGACGGCAAGTGTGTAGGCGCAGGTGGCGTTATAGTTCAAGCGTTACCCGGCGCAGGCGACGAAGCGCTGTTTTTAGCCGAACAAATCACGCGTGATTGTGCAAACGTTTCTACGCTCATAGAAGAGCATGGGGCGGAGTGGATTGTTAAAGAGTTATTTTTTACTGATAAATTTAATGAATATCACCCCGAATATAAATGCTTATGCAGTAGGGAGTACATAGAAAAAGTTCTTATTTCTTTGGGAAAAGACGAACTTGAAGATATAATAGAAAAAGAAGGGAAAATTAAAGTTGACTGTCAGTTTTGCGATAAAGTTTACGAATTTGACGCGGACGACGTGGCAAAATTTTTCGGGTAAAAATGGAAAACAAAGTTATACTTTTCGATAAAAACGTCAACCGATACCGCAAGTTTGCCGAAGCGTGTGCCGATAAAGAAGATTTTTTCGGTACGTTGCGTTATTTAACCTCGGCGAAAAGTCTTGCGCCCGATAATCTTGACGTAATAATGGACCTTGCCGACGCATACGCCGATATGGGGCTTTTAGAAGTTTCTAACCGATACTGGTTTAAGTATATAGATAAAGCGCCAAAAGACAGGGTTGCAGTCGCTTACGAAGAACTTGCGATTAACTTTTTTTATATGGATAATTTTTGGGCGTCAAGTTATTATTTTCACCAAAAACTTGCCACCGACGGATTTATTTCAAAAGAAGGTTTAAGCCAAGATATTATAGACTTTTTTTCGGGTGAAGAACACAAAAAGGGTTCGTATAAAATTGCCTATCCGTTTGATAAGGCGGATTATTCATACGATATAAAAAAAGCGAAACACGCCATTGCAATCGGTGCGTTTGAAGAGGGCGCTAAAATTTTATCGAATATTCCGAAAGAGTGTATGGATGAAGAAGCGTTTGGCGACCTTGCCGTTTGTTATTTTATGAGCGACGATTTAGACGCTTCGGAAAATGCTAGCAGGGATTCGCTTAAAATTCACGGTGAAAACGTTACGGCTTTTTGTAATCTTTCTACCGTATACGATATGCGCGAAGATTTTGATAACAGCGATTTTTATTACAAAAAGGCGTTGTCTTGCCGAAAGGGTGAAAAAGGTGAGGCGTATAAGATTGCCACTTGCGCTATTGAGCGTGAAGACCATATAACCGTTTGCGATTGTTTAAAAACTATTCTAAACGAGCGACCTTACGAGCAGAGTATGCGGTTTTTTTACGGCTTATGTCTTGCTAATCTAAAAAATTATCAAGCGGCGGCGGAACAACTTAAAATTGCGCACTCGTTAGACCCCGAAGATTTTACAGTAGAATTTTATTTTAATTATATTTCTAAAATGAGTGAAAGCGGTACGGATGAAGAAAATTTAACGCCGTTTAAGTACGTTAAGGAAATTCCCGAAGAGATTACTAAAAAATGGAAAGGTAAAATTCGCGCGCTTGTAAAGTCGCCCGAAAAGGCTTTTTCAGCGCTCAAAAAAAAGGAAATAAAGCAAATTTTAGAGTGGGGGATTTATTCGGTTGACAGCGAATTTATGCGTGATTGTGTGTATTTATTGACTTCGCCGTTTACGCCCTACTCAAAAGAAGTCGTGTTAAAAGCGTTATTAAATCCCGAAGGTAGAGAAGAACTTAAAAGGGTGCTAGTCTACGTTTTAATATGTAGCGGTATTAAAGAAAAAGCGGGTATAGTTGCGGGAAACTTTTACTGTAAATTAAAGCCTAAAAAACTTGCTTGTGAAAAAGACGCGGTTTACGGCGGGTTATACTTGTCGGCGTACGCGCTGTGCGTATCAAAGATGATTTTCTTTGACGTTGAAGGTGTGGATAAACTCGCCAAAGAGTGTGATAAAATTTATAAAAAACTTCGCGGAAAAGTTACCGAAGCGGAAACAACTAACGAAGAGATTGCCGCGCTTATTTTAAGTCAATCTAAATTAAAAAAATATTCGGAAGACGTAAGCGTTTTAAGAATATTTTCTATAACTAAAAATAAATTAAAGACGTTAAAGCAACTGCTTAAAGGAGAAAACGATGGTTAAAATAATTGACGTAGATCAACTTTTTGATAAGTATATAGAAGGTTACGTTTACGGTAATATCGGAAAAGTTAAACCCGAAGAAATTGAAAATAAAATCCCTGAACTTTACGTTAAGTTTGGCGACGAAAAATTAAAAGAGTTGGACGGGAAAACGCCGAACACTTACTATAAAGATTATTCAGGTAAAGAACTTTTAGAGTGCTTAAAAGAGCATCTTAAAAAAGACGTTCCCGTTTCGGATTTTTTGTGTGAAGCGTTGACCGAAAACCCCGATAACGAAGATGCGCTTTGCGACAGTTTAAATGAAGATAATTCCGAAGAGTTTATTTTATACGTTATGAACATGCTTGGCGATATGGGTTCTAAAAAGGCGGCTAAACGCTATCTAGAATTTATCGTTTGGGATTTTGGGGAAGGCGTTAGGGAACTTGCAACCGAACTTTTATCCACGTTTGCCGAAAACGTTAAAGAAGACGTTCTTGCGCAGTATAAAGACGTAGAAGGTGAAAAGAAAGGTTGTCTTACCGAAATTTTGTCAAACTGCAAAGGCGACGAAAGGGTATTTGATATTTTAGTTGAAGAGTTTAGCACTCATCAAGAAAATATTCCGCTTTACGCAGGGTATCTTGCAAAATACGGCGACGAACGCGCTTTACCCTTTTTAACCGCGGCGATTGAAAAAGAAAAATTGAGTTACGCTGATTTTGAAGAGTTGCGGTTTGCGATTGAAGCGCTTGGCGGAACTTACGATAAAGAGCGCGACTTTTCAAACGAAAAAACGTTTAAAAAGATAAAAGCGGCAAACGATAACAAAACTGAATAAACATAAAATCAAGGGTTTTCGCGTAAAATATAACGTGAAAACCCTTAAATTTATTTTGTCGCTTTGGTCGGTATTTTTAGGCGCAGTAGTAGGCGCGGGATTTTTATCGGGAAGCGAACTAGTCGTTTTTTTAGGTGGGAACGATTTTAAGTTTATAATTTTATCAGGCGTTTTGTTTATCGTCGCGCTTATTCCACTATACGGTTTAAGTTATAAATATAGCGATTTACCGTTGGCGGTAGAAAAAAGTACGGGTTGTAAAAAGGCGTATAAAGTATCGGTAACCCTTTCAGCATTTATATTTTTTACTGCTATGCTTGCAGGGCTTGATGCGTTAGGTCAAACTTTTGGACTGAATTTTCCGCTTTTTTCATTATCGGCAATTTTAGTTGTTTTATCGCTTGCACGGTACGGGATAGGCGGTTTAGAAAAACTAAACGCAATTTTAATGCCGATTGTAATAGTACTTGTTAACGTCGTGATTTTGCGTGGAAAATTTTCTTTTGCGCCGTCTACTTCTACGTCAAACGTGGGCAACGTTTTTTTGTACGTTACAATGAACGTTTTCGTTTCAGCACCTGCGCTATTTAGTTCGGCGCAAGGTAAAAGCAAAAAAGTACTTTTCATTTCTGCAATTCTATCGGCAGTAACGCTTTGTGTAGAAGCGTACTTAATAACATCAAAAATATATTCGGTTAAGGGCGCAAAAAACGCTCATTTACCGTTACTTGTAGCAACGGACGGCAAGGGTAAGTACGTGTTGTTTACGGCTTTGTTATTAGGCACGCTCACTTCACTTGCTTGCGCGTTTCACCCCGTTTACGAATATACCAAAAACAGTTGCAAAGGCTTTGGGGCGGTTATTGCGTGCGCTTTATCTTTTGCGCTGTCAAGGATAGGTTTAAGCGCCGTGGTAAAATATCTTTACCCCTTAATAGGTGGCGTTGGCGCGGCGTTTATCATAGGTTTGGGAATAGGGTTTATTAGGGAATTTATATATGAAAGAAAACGTAAAGACGGACGAAAATTCGTGCGACAAACAAAGCGGTAAAAATAAAAACGTAAAGCGCATAGTTAAACTTTTTCTTTTTGCTTTATATATAAGCGCTGCGGCGTTTGGGGGCGGTTTCGTTTCGCTGTCGCTTATTAAAGAAAACTATCAAAAAAGATTAAAGTGGGTTACCGAAGAAGAAACGGCGGATTTTAGTGCGATATCCCAAGCGTCGCCCGGTTCTATTGCTATAAATCTTTCAATGCTGGTTGGGTTCAAGGTTGCAGGCGTTTTGGGCGCGTTAGCGACGGTTTTGGGCAGTCTTATTCCGCCTTTTTTCGTGATAACCGCGCTATATTATTTTTATGACGCAATTAAACATTTGACGCTGATAAATTATTTAATGAAAGGTATGCAAGCGGGGGTAAGCGCCGTTATTTTAAGTTTAGTAGTGGATTTGTGGAAAAGCGCTTTTAATAAAAAAGATAAGTTTTCGATAGTCGTTTTAATCGTGGCTTTTTTAATAAGCGCGATTTCGCAATTTTTGTTTGGCGTAAGTACGGTAATATACGTCGTAATTCTATCTGCCGTGCTTGGCGTAGCGTTTTCATATATAAATTATTTTAAGGCAAAAAGAAAGGCTAACGGGGATAAAAGTTGATTTATTTACAGTTGTTTTTTGCGTATCTTCAAATAGGGCTTTTTACGATAGGTGGCGGACACGCGGCAATCCCCGTTGCTCAAAGCGTTTTAGTTGACGGTTACGGTTGGCTTACGGTTAAAGAATTTACGGATATGATAACTTTATCAGAGATGACGCCTGGGCCGTTTGCAATTAATTCCGCAACGTACGTCGGTATTAAAACGGGTGGAATTTTAGGCGGTGTAGTTGCTACCTTGTCTTTTTTAATACCGTCCGTGGTGATTTGCTTTTCACTTTATTTTATCATTAAAAAATTTAGAAGGCAAAAATTTATAAGTGGATTTATGGCGGGGATAAAACCAGCCGTTTCAGGATTAATATCCGCGGCAGGCTTTACTATTGCGCTTACTGCACTTTTTGGGGCAAGCGTACTTAATCAACTAAAAATTAATTTCAATTTTGATTTAATAGCGTTTATAATTGCAACGCTTTCGATTATTGCAGTTAGAAAAATTAAAATTAATCCCGTGTTAGTTATTCTTTTATCAGGTGTTTTAGGCGTACTTTTATATTGAGTATTTTAAGTAGATTAGCGGTATAAAAATAAACGTTTTCGCCTATAATACAGTTATCTATACGGGCGGCGCAAGTCGCTATATAGTCGTTTAATGGAGGAAACTTATATGTCAAAACGCAAAAAGAACAAAAACAAAGTAATAAAACTTACTGACGAACAGTACGGCGCTTACATTATGGCGCTTAAAGACGAGCGCCCGCCTAAAATCGTGGAAGAAACACAAAAGGACGAACGCTAAATTAATTGTTGACTTTTCAAAAAATTCTTCGTGCAAGCGAAGAATTTTTGTTATTTATTTGTTTTTTTCTCTTTGACATAGTATAATAAAATAGTTATTAACTAAATTTGCGCTAAACATTACGGCGGAAGGAAGAATAATGATTGAGATTAAAGAGATTAAAACTAAAAAGGATATTAGGGCGTTTGCAAAGTATCCGATAGAACTTTATAAGGATTGCCCGTATTACGTCCCAAATTTGCGTAGCGACGAAATTGATACGTTTAATCCTAAAAAGAATTTTAACTTAAAAGAAAACGTTATAAAAGGGTTTCTTGCGTATAAAGACGGAAAGTTAGTGGGTAGAATTGCGGCCTTCGTAAATAAAAAAGAAAATGAACTCTCTGGTAAAAAGTATATAAGATTTTCACGCTTTGAGTGTATTGACGATATAGAAGTTTTTAAGGCGCTTTTAGGCGCTGTTGAACAGTTCGGCGCGGAGTGCGGTATGGAAATTATGCACGGTCCTTGGGGCTTTAACGACACCGATAGGGAAGGCATGCTTACTTATGGTTTTGATAAGCGTAGTACTTATTCGACTAACTACTACTATCCGTATTTTTGTGAAAGAATGGCGGAACTTGGGTTTGAGGACGAATCAAAGTGGCTTGAATACCGTTTTGGAATACCAGATACCCCGTACGACAGGGTAACTAGATTAGTTGATAAATTAAAAAAGAAACTCGACGTGGTTGACGTTGCTGAAACTATGAGCGTAAGGCAAATCCTTAAAAATTACGGCGGAAAGTTTTTTGACACGCTAAACGACGCGTACGCGCACCTAGACGGGTATATTCCTATTGAAGGTAAGGCTAGGGATACGGTTTTAAGTCAATTTGCAACCATAGTAAATACCCGTTACGTAAGTTTCTTAGTGGATAAAAAAGGCGACGTTGCGGCGTTCGGTATAGTTTTGCCGTCCATCGCTGACGCGCTAATTAAACACCGTGGCAAACTGTTCCCGTTCGGTTTTATCGACGTGTTAAAGTCTATTAAGAAGCCGAAAGAGTTAGAAATGGCGCTTATCGGCGTTAAGAGTGAATATAAAAATACGGGGATAAATTCGATAGTAATTTCACGCATTATGAAAAACGTTATAGACGACGGAATTACTAGCATAGAATCTAACCCGATGTTAGAGAGTAATTTAAATATTCAACAGCAATGGAAATTTGCTCAAACCGAAGTTGTTAAGCGTCGTCGCACCTACCAAAAACGCATTGAAAAGTAAAAAATAATTAAAAAGACCGTTAAAAACGCGGTCTTTTTACTTTTTAACTTTAACTTAAAAGATTTTGTTTGTTAAAATTCTTGAAAAATGCCTTTTAATATGTTATACTTTATAAGTATAATTTTAAATATATACTCATAAGGAAGTGCTAACTATGGAAAGAACGCAACTCAAAAATATTTTTAAGTCTTCTTCGGATTTTGGTGGAAAGACTGTTACCGTATGCGGTTGGGCGCGTACGATTAGGGATAGTAAATCGTTCGGATTTATCGAACTTAACGACGGCTCTTATTTTAAGAATTGCCAAATCGTTTTTGATAGAAATAAAGTTTCTAATTACGACGAAATTGCAAAACAAAACGTCGGCGCATGCTTAAAAGTTACGGGTACGCTTATTTTAACACCCGAAAATAAACAACCTTTTGAAATTAACGCGGATAGTATTGAAGTGTTAGGCACGTCAACGCCCGATTTTCCGTTGCAGAAAAAAAGGCACACGCTTGAATTTTTGCGCACTATGCCACATCTTCGTCCGCGTACCAACACTTTTAACGCGGTATTTAAAATCAGAAGTGAAGCGGCTTTTGCAATACACAGTTTCTTTAACGAACGCGGTTTCGTTTACGTTCATACGCCCATTATAACGGGTAGCGATTGCGAAGGCGCAGGCGCTATGTTCCAAGTAACTACGCTTGACCTTGATAACGTGCCTATGGATTTAGAAAAGGGCGAAGTAGATTATACGAAAGACTTTTTCGGCAAAAAGGCAAGTATGACCGTTTCTGGACAACTTGACGTTGAAAATTTTGCAATGGCTTATGCAAACGTGTATACTTTCGGACCTACTTTTAGGGCTGAACACTCTAACACCGTTCGCCACGCGGCAGAATTTTGGATGATAGAACCCGAACTTGCGTTTGCGGACCTTTCCGACGATATGGACTGCGCGGAAGCAATGGTTAAATATATTATCGAAAGGGTTATGACTACTTGCGAAGAAGAAATTAACTTCTTAAACAACTTTGTGGACAAAGGTCTTATTGACCGCCTTAACAATGTTAAAAATAACGAATTTAAGCGCTTAACTTATACCGAAGCGATTGAAATTTTGGAAAAAGTTAAGGATAGATTTGAAGCGCCCGTTTACTGGGGTTGCGACTTGCAAAGTGAACACGAAAGATATATTACCGAAGAAGTGTTTAAAAAGCCCGTATTCCTTACCGATTATCCCAAGGATATTAAGGCTTTCTATATGAGACTTAACGACGATAAAAAGACGGTTGCAGCGTCTGACCTTCTCGTTCCAGGTATCGGCGAACTTATCGGCGGCAGACAGCGTGAAGAAAGAATGGAAATTTTAGAGCAAAGAATGAAAGAATGCGGCTTAAATAAAGAAGATTATAAGTCATACCTTGATTTGCGTAAATACGGCGGAGTTATACACTCGGGCTTCGGTTTGGGCTTTGAACGTATGATAATGTACTTAACTGGTATATCTAACATTAGGGACGTTCTTCCTTTCCCAAGAACGGTAGGTACGCTTGAAAACTAAGGAGAAAATTATGAAGATTTTAATTGACGCTTTCGGCGGAGATAATTCACCCGAACAAATTATTGAAGGTGCGATTGACGCAGTTAACGAAAGAGAAGGCTTTACTGCCGTTTTAGTCGGTAAAGAAGATATAATTAACGAACAGTTAAAAGATAAACAATTTGATAAAAGTAGAGTGGAAATTCTTCCTGCAAGTGAAGTTATCACTTGTGAAGAAGAGCCAACCGTTGCAATCCGTAGAAAACCCGACAGTTCTATTTGCGTTGCGTTTAAGGAACTTAAAGAAAATCCCGAAGCGGCAGCGTTCGTATCTGCTGGTTCAACCGGTGCAGTTTTAGTTGGCGCAACTCTTAAATTAGGTAGAATTAAAGGGGTAAACCGTCCTGCGCTTTGTCCGGTACTTCCTACGCTTACCGATAAGCAAGTGTTCCTTTGCGATTCGGGCGCAAACGCAGACTGTAAACCCATTAACCTTATTCAATTTGCGCTTATGGCGTCGGCTTACGCTGAAGCAATGGGCGTAAAAAATCCCAAGGTAGCACTTCTTTCAAACGGAACGGAAGACGAAAAGGGCAATATGCTCAATCACGAAGTTTTCCCCGTATTAAAAGCAATGAAAGGCATTAATTTTATCGGCAATATTGAAGCGCGCGACCTTATTAGCGGAGAACAAGACGTTGTGGTTTGCGACGGCTTTTCAGGCAACGTTGCGTTAAAGTCGTTAGAAGGCGGCATTTCTTGTATGTTAAAGGCGATTAAAGACGGGATTTACGGTTCGGTTTCGGGTAAAATCGGCGGAATGTTTCTAAAAAAGACTTTCTCGGATTTGAAAGCGAAACTTGATTATAACAATAAGGGCGGCGCACTTTTCCTTGGCGTTAACAAGGCGGTTATTAAAGCGCACGGCTCATCAAAAAGACTTGCGTTTAAGAACGCAGTATTGCAAGCGGTTGATTATGCAGGCTTTAATATCGCCGATAGGATAACTGCTAAACTTGAAACGGCAGGTGAAACGGGGGAAGTTAATCAATGATTTTTGATATTGACGGATGCGAAGAAAAAATAGGATATTCGTTTAAGGATAAAATGTTGCTCCGTCAATGTTTTACTCACTCGTCTTACGCTAACGAACACGGGGTCAGCGATAACGAACTTTTGGAATTTTTCGGCGATTCTATAATAGAATTTGTGGTTACGGAATACCTTTATAAGCACGCCAAAGGCGACGAAGGCAAGATGACCAAAATTCGCGCCGAACTAGTTTCTAAAACGCCGCTACTCAATATCGTTAAAAAGATGGGACTTAACGAATACGTTTTACTTGGGCGTGGGCTTGAAAAATTCGTTAGTCAAGACGAAAAGTTGTTTTCAAGCATTTACGAAGCGTTAGTTGCGGGCATTTACACCGACGGTGGAATTACCGCTGCAAAAAAATTCGTATTAAATACGCTCGTTGCCGACTACGAGAAGAAAGAAGCGGCGAAGAAAAAAGTTAAAAACAAGCACGAAGGAAAAAACGAGTTTCAAGAATACGTTCAAAAAAACAGGTTGGGCAGTATTCGTTACGAAACTCTTTGGAAAAAAGGACCTGACCACTCTCCGGAGTTTAGGGTTGCCGCGCTACTAAACGGCACGAGAGTTGCCGAAGGCACGGGGCAAAGCAAAAAAGACGCAGAGGCAAAAGCCGCGGAGAGTGCGCTTAAAAAAATAAAGAAACAGGGTGGTAAAAACAAGTGAATTTCGAAAAGGTTGAAATTTACGGATTTAAATCGTTTGCCGATAAGGCGGAAATTAAATTCGGCAACGGAATAACGGGTATCGTAGGACCTAACGGTTGCGGTAAAAGTAACGTTGCCGACGCTATACGTTGGGTTTTGGGTGAGCAATCGGCAAAATCTCTTCGTGGTTCAAGCATGCAAGACGTTATATTTAGCGGAACGCAAGGAAGAAAATCACTTTCTTATTGCGAAGTTTCGCTATACTTTGATAACTCTACCAAGATGTTCAGCATTGATTATAACGAACTTATTATAACGCGTAAACTTTTCCGTAGTGGCGAAAGTGAGTATTATATCAATAAGCAAC
>JAFVTK010000128.1 GCA_017503265.1 Clostridia bacterium
CTTAATTAAGGAATTTGAGGAAGAATATCCTGAATTCGAAAAAGTGAAAAAAAATAGTACATATAGATTGTATGCTGTTATAGGTTTGTATGTGGCAATGAGTATATTGTTGATTGCAAATATAGTTAATTTTATAAATTATCTAAATTCGTCAGGAAGCGCTGTAATGCTAATACTTTTACCATTATTATTTGTGTTAAGTTTGATAGGAATAGTCGTTCTTACCAAGATTCAAAAGAGTAGCAATTACGTTATAATCAAACTTGATAAATACTTTGAATTTTGGTTGAAAGAAAAAGGAATTTATTATTCAAGTGATTTTAATAGTGGAGAAGATAAAAAAATTTACGAAAGCATAGTCGTTGAGTTGAAAAAGGAGAAGTTATGATTTGCGTGTGTCCTGAATGCGGAAAAAAGTTTGATAGTGATAAAAAGCACTGTGAACATTGTGGTTGTGAAATAAAAATTTGTGCTGAATGCGGGAACGTCGTTAAAGCAGATTTACAAAGTTGCGATTTTTGTGGGCTTGAATTTGGTGTCGCTGAAAAACTAAACGAAGAAAAAGAAAGAAAAGCAATCGAACAAGTTAAAAAAGATGTTGTTGCGATTGAAGCATATTGTGAAAAAGTAAACAAAAAAATAGGGTTTATTTCGGTAATCGCCGTAGTCGTTTCTATAATTTTATTCGTTATTGCAGGATATAAAATATTTACTGCTGACGTTGAAAAGTTATTTGAACAAAAAATTTCTATGCAAGACTATTATAGTCAAGTTGAAACGAGTATTGTTTTCGGCGCAGTTTTTTTAGCGTTAAATTTTATCCTTGCCGATATGAAACACGTTTTTGCGCTATATTTTGTGTCAAAGAAAATTAAAGAACTTAACTTTGATATTGATACGTTTATTAAAACTGTTTCACTTGATGATGTGATTTTTGATTCTTCGAAAAAGATACTTATAATGCGTTATATCAAAGAGCCTTTTTACAAAGATATAGAGTTTTGGAAACTTGTTGGTTCTGTAATTTTGAAAATAGTTATGGTGATTTTATTCTGCAAAGGCGCGTGGATTATTTTAGAAGAATATTTAGTATCTAGATTATTGATAGGTACTCAGGCACAATTCAAATTTGCAATTAACGAAAGTTTAATAGTAGGATTTATTTTGATATTCGTTCAGTTGTTTTACGAAATATTCTTAATGAAACAAGAAGAAGCGTTAACTGAATGGGTAAAAAAACAAAAGAAAACAAAACAATAAATTTGTTTATAAAAAATTAAGAGCAGGTTTACCTGCTCTTAATTTTATAATAAGGTTTTAATTATTAAACGTTAAACCTAAATAGTACTACGTCGCCGTCTTTGATGACGTATTCTTTGCCTTCTGAACGAACTTTGCCTTTTTCTTTTGCGGCGTTAAAACTGCCAAGTTCAACTAAAACGTCGTAATCCACTATTTCTGCGCGGATAAAGCCTTTTTCAAAATCGGTGTGAATTTTACCTGCGGCTTGCGGTGCTTTCGTGCCTTGTTCTATCGTCCAAGCGCGCACTTCTTTTTCGCCAGCGGTAAGGTAACTTAAAAGACCAAGTAGGCGATAGGAAGTTTTAACCAGCCTATCAAGTCCGCTTTCCTTTAATCCCAACTCTTCTAAAAACATTTGTTGTTCGTCGGGTTCTAACATAGAAAGTTCTTCTTCGGTTTTTGCGCAAATAACCATATATTCAGAATTTTCCGTTTTTGCAAAGTCAATAACTTTTTTAACGAGTGGGAGAGAAGTTTCTTCTTTTCCCATATCTTTTTCACCGATATTTGCCGTGTAAATAACGGGTTTTTCAGTAATCAAGAAAAGAGTTTTTAAATATTCTTTTTCGTCTTCGTTAACGGGTAAAGTACGCGCAGGCTTTAAGTCGTTTAGGTGGTTATAAAGCCTTTCTAAAAATTCCGCTTCAATTTTATATTTTTTATCGCCCGTCTTGGTCATGCTGATTGCTTTATCAAGACGTTTTTTAACCGACTCGGTATCAGCGAAAATTAATTCTAAATTAATGGTTTCAATATCGCGCAAGGGGTCGATTTCGCTATCAACGTGCGTAACGTTTTCGTCTTCAAAACATCTTACGACGTGAACGATTGCGTCCGTTTCACGAATATTCGCAAGGAATTTATTACCTAAACCTTCGCCTTTGCTTGCGCCTTTAACAAGCCCTGCAATGTCAACGAATTCAACAACCGCAGGGGTGATTTTTTTAGTGTTATACATTGCGCCCAAAACGTTAAGTCGCTCGTCAGGGACGGCAACTATACCTACGTTAGGTTCAATGGTGCAGAAAGGATAATTTGCGCACTCTGCGCCCGCGTGCGTGATTGCGTTAAACAGCGTTGATTTACCTACGTTGGGAAGCCCTACTACGCCTAATTTCATTTTTATACTCCGTAAAAGTGTTTTTTTGTATTATCGAATAACTATTATATATTAAAACGTAAAAAATTACAAGTTTTTAGGTTGCTTTTTTTATAAATTATGTGGTATGATATTATCTAATGGAGAAATTTATGGATTACAAAAAGTACGTTGCAGAAAAACTTAATATAGAAGGATTAAGTAAAGAAGAACTTTACGGATTTATAGAAACACCCCCGAATACCGAAATGGGTGATTACGCGCTTCCTTGCTTTAAACTTGCAAAAATTATGCGCCGTCCACCCGTTAAGATTGCAGAAGATTTAGCCACCGCTTTTACTGCGGACGAATATATTTCTTCGTGCACGGCGATAAACGGCTATCTTAATTTTAAGATTAATCGTAGTGGTTTTGCGTTCTCACTTCTTGACGAAATATTAAAGGCTGGCGATAATTACGGTAGCGCAAATATAGGCGCAGGCAAAACGGTTTGTATAGACTATTCGTCAATCAATATTGCAAAACCCTTTCATATAGGGCATTTAAGCACAACGGTTATCGGTAGCGCGCTTTGTAAAATTTTTAGATTTTTAGGATATAAAGTCGTTGGTATAAATCACTTGGGCGATTACGGCACGCAGTTTGGTAAACTTATCGTAGCGTACAAGCGTTGGAGTAGTGAAGAAGCCGTAATTAAAGATAGGCTTAAAGAACTTACTAGAATTTACGTTAAATATCACGACGAAGCAAAACTTGACCCGTCTATGGACGACGAAGCGAGAAGATATTTTAAACTTATTGAAGACGGCGACGCGGAAAGTAATAAACTATTTGAACTTTTCAAAAAAATCACGCTTGAAGAGGTTGAAAAGATTTATAAACTTTTAAACGTTACCTTTGATTCATACGCTGGTGAAAGTTTTTATAACGATAAAATGTCGCCGATTGTTGACGAGTTGAAAGAGAAAGGGCTTATAAAAGTTTCTGACGGCGCTTCGATAGTCGACCTTGAAGAATACGGTATGCCACCCTGCTTAATATTAAAGTCTGACGGTTCAACGCTATACGCAACCCGTGATATTGCGGCAGCCGTTTACCGCAAAAATACTTACGACTTTGATAAGTGTTTGTACGTCGTAGCATACCAACAAAATTTACACTTTAAGCAATTCTTTAAGGTGCTTGAATTAATGGGTAAAGACTGGGCGAAAGATATGGTTCACGTCGCTTACGGTATGGTGTCTTTGGAAAGCGGTTCAATGAGCACGCGTTCAGGTAACGTCGTTCTTTTAGAAGACGTTTTGAACACGACCATTGAAAAGGCGTATAAAGTTATCGAAGAGAAAAATCCAAATTTACCCGATAAAGATAAAATTGCAAAATCAGTCGGTACGGGCGCGGTTATTTTCGGTGCTCTGTGCAATAATAAAATTAAAGATATAGTTTTCAGTTACGATAGAGTATTGTCGTTTGAAGGAGAAACTTGCCCGTACGTTCAGTATACCGTTGCGCGTTGCAACAGCGTAATAAACAAGTGTGGCGAAGCAGGTAATTACGACGGTGTAGAGATGAACGCAGACGAGTACGAAGTTATTTCCGTTCTCGGTAGGTTTAGCGACGTGGTTAAGAGCGCCGCTGAAAAATACGAGCCGTCTTTGGTTACTAGATACTGTCTTGATTTGGCAACTGTGTTTAATAAATTCTATATCGGCTGCAAAATTGCGTGCGAAGACGAAAAAGTTAGAAATTTCCGTTTAGCGATAACGAAAGCGGTAAAAATTACTTTAACAAACGCGTTGACTTTACTAGGTATTGATACCGTAGAGCAGATGTAATTATGGAAAAAGTTATAATTTTTGACCTTGACGGAACGTTGCTTGATACGATAAAAGATATTGCTGACAACGTAAATTTAACGTTAGGGCGTTTTGGCTATCCCACGCTAACTGAAAAAGAAATAATGACTTATATCGGCAACGGTGCAAGAAATCTTATGCGCCGTAGCGTAAAAGTTGAACTTTCGGATAATGCTTTTGAAGAAGTATTTAGATTTTATGATGCGCTTTACTCTTCTTCTAAAAGTGAAAAGACCTGTATTTTTGACGGACTTGATGAAGTTTTAATCGCATTTAAAAATAAAGGATATAAGTTGGCGATTTTAAGTAATAAACAACAGGCGGCGACTGATAACGTTTACGAAAAGTATCTAAAAGATTATCAATTTGATATGGTAGTTGGACAGCGAGACGGCGTGCCTATTAAACCCGATCCAACCGAAGTTAAACGGATATTGAAAACGTTTAACGTTTTGCCTGAAAACGCGTATTTCGTTGGCGACGGCGACGCGGACGTTAAAGTTTCGTTAAACGCTGGTATAAACGGTATATCCGTACTTTGGGGATATAGAGAAAAACGTCAACTTGAAAGCGTGGGCGCAAAAGTTTTTGCAAAAACGCCTTCTGATTTACTCGATTTAATTTCTTAATTTTAAAAACGTAGGGCGGTATTCGCCGCCCTTCAAAAAAAATTTATCGCGCTAGGTTTTGCGCAAGTTTCACTAATTTATAGAGTTAATAATAAATTTGCAAAGGAGAACTATTTTGCAAAAAATTTATAAGGTCGCAATAGTTGGCGGTGGTGCGTCGGGATTGATGGCAGCCGTTGAACTTTTAAGCGGCAA
>JAFVTK010000129.1 GCA_017503265.1 Clostridia bacterium
ACCGAAGAAACTGGAATTGAAGTAGTTTATTCAACTTACGGCACTAACGAAAATTTATATAATGAACTCGTAATCAATCCTAACAGTTACGATTTAGTCGTTCCGTCCGAGTATATGATTGAAAAACTAGCAGTTGAAGGTAGAATTCAACCTTTAACTAACCCAGAGTATGAAAGTTATTTAGTTGATTATAACAAAAATATATCACCCTTTATTAAGAGTAAGTTGCAAAGTATTGAAGTAAATAGTGGTAAATATGGTGAAGACAACTTGTCCTTATCTGAATTTATGGTCGGATATATGTGGGGAACTATGGGTTGGGTGTATAACCGCGACAACGTTTCAGAAGACGACGTGAAAAGTTGGTACGGGCCTTTTGAAAATCAATCGTTAAAGAAAAAGATTACTATTAAAGACGCTGTAAGGGACTCTTATCTCGTTGGACTAGCAATGGTTTACGAACAAGATTTATACGATACTAATAGTAATCAAACGATTACTCAAATATTAAACAACGTTGAGCCTGACGCAATTAAAAAGGTAGGCGAAAAACTTAATTCGTTAAAGCCCATGCTTTACGGGTTTGAAGTCGATAGCGGTAAGAACGATATAGTTTTAGGGCGTATAGACGCATACGTTGCGTGGAGTGGTGACGCGGCTTATGCGATAGACGTTGCCGCTGGTGAAGTTGAAGACGAAGACGGCTCTTTTGTCGAAGATAAAAATTTAAGGGATTTAAGTTATTCAATCCCAGAAGAAGGTTCTAATATTTGGTTTGACGGATTCGTTATGCCTAGCGGTAGCACAAACTACGACGCTGCTTATAAGTTTTTAGAGTTTATATCCAGACCCGAAAACGTTTACAGAAATATGAACTATACAGGTTACACTAGTATGATTGCGGGGGACGGAACTGAAAAGATTGAAATTGAGAACGAAAATGGCGGTGTTGACGAATTAACCCTTTTTCAAGCCGTAGTTCTCGACTGGTTCGACGAAAGCGAAGATCAAGACCCGCAAACTGTTTATGAAGAAGTAGACCTTTCATATTTCTTTGGTAATGATGATTTTACGGTTACCGTTTCCGAAGAAGGTTACGGTAGGCTTATTGCGCAGTATCCCACGGCGGACATAGTTAACCGTTGCGCGGTTATGAGTTATTTTGACAGCGAAACGTTAATGAGAATAAACGATATGTGGGAAGTTGTTAAAGGCGAAACTTTCCCGACGTGGTTAATAATTTTAATTGCAGTATTCGTCGTGCTGTTGGCGGTGGTGGTTGTCGCTTATCGCAATAAAGAAAAGATAAAATGGCTAAAACTACCCGAAAGAAAAACCACGCTTGCAGAAAGAAAAGGTTATAAAATTGTCAAAGTGGAAAAAATTGACGTATAATTAATTGTGGTTGGAATAAGCATTATAAGGTATATTATGGAAAATTTAAGGAACAAAAAAAGTTTTATATGCGATATGGACGGCGTTATATATCACGGCAACCGTTTAATACCGCGCGTTAAAGAATTCGTTGAGTGGCTTGATAAAAGCGGAAAAAACTTCTTGTTTTTAACCAACAGTTCAGAGCGTTCACCCAAAGAACTTGCGCAAAAGTTAGCGCGTATGGGACTATCCGTCGGTGAAGAACACTTTTATACAAGCGCTTTGGCAACTGCGTCATACTTAAAAAGTCAATGTCCCGACGGCTCTGTTTACGTTATCGGTGAGCCAGGGCTCACTAACGCGCTTTACGAAGCAGGTTTTGCTATGAACGATATCAACCCGGATTTTGTGGTTTTCGGTGAAACGCGTTCACTTAATTACGAGAAGATTGAAAAGGCTGTTAAACTTGTGTTTAACGGGGCAAAACTTATAGGTACGAATAGTGATTTAACCGCAAAGGTTGAAAGTGGAATAGTTCCCGCCTGCCGTGCGCTTATTTCATCTATTGAACTAACTACGGGAAGAAACGCATATTTTGTTGGTAAACCTAACCCGCTAATGATGAGGCACGCATTAAAGAAACTTGATTGCCATAGGGTTGACGCTGCAATCATAGGTGATCGGATGGATACCGATATAATATCAGGTATTGAAAGTGAACTTGATACCGTTCTCGTTTTAACGGGCGTAACGAATAGAGAAGACCTTGTGAAATTTGCTTATGCGCCTAAATACGTCTTAAACGACGTTGGGGATATAGTTCCAGGTTTATAAAAAATAAGATTAAAGCACTACCGAATACGGTAGTGCTTTAATAATCCCATTTAGGAATATATTTTTCGTCAGCGCTTTCAAACTTTTGGTAAAACATTTGGTCAATATTTTTAGACATTGCATAGTCCATAACCGCGTCGTATTCGCGACGGGTTATTTTTCTTTTTAGTTCGGGGAAGTCGTCAATTTTTCCAAAGGGTGTATATTGACTCATTACGTTAAGAAACGCTTTATCTTTAACGTTGCTAAACCAGTCAATTATCTTTTTGCTGTCGGAAGTGCATTGCGGCAACACTAAATGTCTTACGATAACGCCTTGTTTTATAAGTCCGTCGTTACCCATTATTATAGGCTTACTATTTACCATAAATTCAATAGCGCGACTTGCAACTTTAAAATAATTTTCTTTGCCCGTATATCTTGTTGATATAGTAGGGGAAAAGTATTTCATATCGGGTAGATATACGTCGACGTAGGCGTTCATTTTTTCAAGTATTTCTAATCGTTCGTAACCGTGCGTATTGTACACTACGGGAATATTAGGACGGTAAATTTCAAGCGCTTCTATTATTTTATTTGAGTAATGAGTGGGGTTGACTAAATTTATGTTGTGTGCGCCGTCATTTTCAAGTTGTTTAAAAATATCGGCAAGTTCTTTAACGGATATTTCTTTTCCACGTTCGTTTCTTGATAATTCATAATTTTGACAAAACACGCATTTAAGAGAGCAACCGCAAAAAAACACCGTTCCCGAACCGTTTTTACCGCTTATGATAGGCTCTTCAAATTGGTGTAAATAAAACTTTGCGATACGGATTTTATCATCCGTACCGCAAGAACCTATATTTTTACTTTTGTCAATTTTACACCCGTTAGGGCATAGCGTACAATTATTCAAGTTCAAACGCTCCCGTGTAAAGTTGATAGTATTTGCCTTGTTTTTCAATTAGTTCTTGGTGTGAACCACGTTCAATTATATTGCCTTGTTCAAGCACCATAATAACGTCGGAATTTTGTACGGTCGAAAGTCTGTGCGCAATGACGAAAACCGTTCTACCTTGCATAAGTCTATCCGTGCCTTTTTGGACTAACGCTTCGGTTCTAGTGTCGATAGAAGAAGTTGCTTCGTCCATAATCATTACGGGCGCGTCTTTAACGGCTGCGCGTGCAATAGATAAAAGTTGGCGTTGTCCTTGCGAAAGGTTTGCGCCGTCAGCGGTTAGCATAGTATTGTAACCGTCAGGCAAACGTGAAATAAAGTCGTGGGCGTACGCAAGTTTAGCCGCTTCAATACACTCTTCGTCGGTTGCGGAAAGCCTGCCGTATCTAATATTTTCCATAACCGTTCCAGTAAATAAGTTAGTGTCTTGCAACACTATACCGAGAGAACGGCGAAGGTCAGCCTTTTTGATTTTATTAATGTTTATACCGTCGTAACGAATTTTTCCGTCCGCAATATCGTAGAAGCGGTTAATTAAGTTTGTAATCGTGGTTTTGCCTGCGCCGGTAGCGCCAACGAAAGCAATTTTTTGGCCGGGGTGCGCGTATAGTGAAACGTTATGCAAAACGATTTTATCGGGAACGTAACCGAAGTCAACGTCAAACATTTGAATATCGCCTTTAAGTTCGGTGTAGGTAATAGAGCCGTCGGCTTTATGTGGGTGTTTCCACGCCCAATGTCCAGTACGTTCTTCGGTTTCGGTAATCGTTCCGTCGGCTGAAATATTACAACGCACCAAGGTAACGTAACCGTCGTCGGCTTCGGGTTGTTCGTCCATAAGTTCAAACAATCTTGAAGCGCCTGCCAAACCCATTACGATAGAGTTTATTTGTTGAGAAGATTGTGAAATTTGTCCCGTAAACTGTTTGCTGATAGGTAAAAAGGCAATTATAGTTATAAGGAAAGTAGAAGCGCCTTCAACGCTACCTAAAATAGTAACGTTATTTACGCCAAGAGCAACTAAAAGTCCACCAACGAAAGCAAGTAAAACGTAAAGGATATTGCCCAAATTACCCATAATAGGCATCAAAATATTAGCAAAAGTGTGCGCGCTAGTAGCGTCTTTGCAAAGTTGGTCGTTCTTTTCGTCAAACTTTAATTTACTTTCAGATTCGTGGCAGAAAACCTTAACTACCTTTTGACCTTGAATCATTTCTTGGATATAGCCTTCTTCTGCACCGAGTGAAATTTGTTGTTTAACGAAAAATTTAGCGCTGTTACCACCGACTACTTTGGTTATAAAGAACATAAATATTACGCCGACGAACATTACCAAAGATAACCATATACTTGACGTTAACATAATTACCAAAAGCGTGGTAACGCTAATTAACGACGAATAAAGGTTAGGGATACTTTGCGAAACTAACTGGCGAATAGCGTCGGTATCGTTTGTGTACGAACTCATAATATCACCAGTTAGGTGAGTATCAAAATATCTAATTGGCAAAGTTTGCATTTTGTTAAACACGTTCGTCCTTATTTGGTGCAAAAACCCTTGCGTAACTTTTGCCATAGTTCGCGATTGAATAAAGTTACAAAGTATAGACGTAAGATATACCGTGCCCATTATAATGAATAGGGTAGTAAGTCCCGAAGCCGCAGCGGCATAGCCGTCTTTAAGTCCGATTTTAATGTGTACTAAAAGTTGTTTTAAGAATAGTGATGACGCTACGCCCGTAATTGCGCTTACGGTAATGCACGCAAAAACTACCGCCATATATCTTTTATTGTTTTTAAATAAAAGGCTTAATACGCGTTTCATTGTGCCTTTTTTTGCTTTTGGTCTAGGACCGCCACGCATTGCGCCGTTACGGCCTGCGCGCATAGGCATTGCTCTTGCCATATTACATCACCTCCTTATCTTCGTTTGCTTTGTTTTGAGAATAATACAATTCTTGATAAATTTCGTTATTATTTAAAAGTTCTTCGTGCGTACCCATAGCGGAAATCGTTCCGCCGTCCATAATAATAATTTTATCAGCGTCTTGCACCGAAGCGATACGTTGCGCTATTATTATTTTAGTCGTTTCAGGTATATATTCTTTGAAAGATTTTCTTATCAAAGCGTCCGTTTTGGTGTCGACTGCGCTAGTTGAGTCGTCTAAAATAAGAATTTTAGGCTTTTTAAGTAGTGCGCGCGCAATACATAATCTTTGTTTTTGCCCGCCGGATACGTTTACGCCACTTTGTTCGATAAATTTGTCTAATTCCATATCGATTTGAGCAAGTTTTAACGCGTGCTTAATCTCTTCGTCAGTTGCAGTTTTGTTGCCCCATTGCATATTTTCTCTAACCGTGCCAGAGAATAAAACGTTCTTTTGTAAAACCATAGCAACTGCATTGCGCAAAGTTTCCAAGTCGTAATCTTTTACGTTAATTCCACTTACTTCTACCGCGCCTTCGTTAACGTCGTAAAGGCGGGGGATAAGTTGAACTAGTGAAGACTTACTTGAACCCGTGCTTCCTATAATACCTACCGTTTCACCGCTTTTAATTTCAAGGTTAATATTTGAAAGGGCGTACCTTTCTGCTTTTTCTGAATACTTAAACGAAACGTCGTTAAACTTAATACTGCCGTCTTTAACTTCTGTTACGGCGTTGTTGGGTGAAACGATAGTGGGTTTTTCGTTGATAACTTCGGCAATACGTTTCATACTAGCAGTAGACATTATCATTTGTACCATTATCATTGAAAGCATCATTAAACTCATAAGCATTTGAAACGAGTAAGTCATAAAACTTTGGAGTTCAGTCATTTTTAATAACGCTTCGTTTGAGTTGATAATTAGGGTAGAGCCGACTATATAAATTGCAATAAGTCCCGTGTATACGCAGAAATTCATAAGCGGTCCGTTAAGCGCGATTATTTTTTCCGCTTTAATAAAATCGTTTTTAACGCTTGACGACGCTTTATCAAATTTTTCTTTTTCGTAATCTTCTCTAACGTAAGATTTAACTACGCGCATACCGCTTATGTTTTCTTCAACCGATTCGTTCATTTTGTCGTATTTTTTGAATATGCGATTAAAAAACGGCACGGCTTTTGTCATTATTAGAATAAGGCCGACGGCAAGAATGGGGGTAGTACAAAGGAATATTAGCGCCATCCTAGCGTTTATCGTAAAAGCCATAACCATTGAAAAGATAAGCATAAACGGTGAGCGAATAGCAGTTCTTATAATCATCATATAACTCATTTCAACGTGCATAACGTCGGTAGTAAGCCTTGTTATTAAACTTGATGACGAAAATTTATCAATATTAGAAAAGGAAAAGTCTTGTATTTTATAATACATATCCTTTCTTAAATTTTTAGCAAAACCGCTTGATGCAACGGCGCAAAATCTGCCTGATAGCGCTCCGCATAAAAGAGATAAAAAGGCTAATAGTAAAAGCGCCACGCCAAACCAAAGGATAGCGGTAAGTAAAACGGGTTCGTTACTACCGAAAATTAGTTTAACAATTTTTACTGATATAGGGTTGGGGTTAGCAGGGTTGCCGGTTATGTAGTCCATTGCGCCCAAAAGTAAAGTCATTACGAAAGGAATAAGACACTCTAAAATTACTTCCATTGCTACAAATAGCGGTGCTAATAGCGACGGGGTTTTATATTCCCTTATAGATTTAGATAAGGTCTTAACGGCTGGAATAAAGCCAGCGGAGTTTTCGGGTTTAACACGTTTGCTCATATTTATTCTCCTTTTTTGAAAATGTCCACGATATAGTCTATCATAGGAAACTTAAAATTATGTTTAAATTCTTTGGGGCAAAGTATAAAGTTAAGCGTTGCGCCTTGAATTATTGAGTTGTAAAGTTTTGCGCTTTCTTCGGGTGGATACTTGTCGCTAAATTCCCCACGTTTAATGCCTTCTTCAAAAAAAGAAAACATCCTAATATGTGGCGGTGCTTTACAGTTCTTTTTAGGTGGAAGTTCGCCCGATTCCGCTTTTGAAAACACGGTTGATACAAAAAAATAATATCTATACGCAAAAATCTCGTCCTTTTTCATATTGTCAAACGTATATTCGGTTAGTTTGTAAAGTTTTTCAACGAAATTGCTGTTTTCTTTTAATACTTCGTCCAAAAAGTCCATCATATTTTTACCGCGTTTTTCCATAACAGCGTCAAAAATATCTTTTTTTGTGTCGAAATAATGATAAAACAATCCGTGACTACACTTGGCTTTTTTAACGATATCGTTAATGGTTGCGCCGTCGTAACCCTTTTCACAAAAAACTTTTAGCGCGCTTTGTACTATCAGTTGTTTACGTTCTTCTTTAACTTTTAGCGTTCTTGTTTCGTTTAAGTTCATTTTGCTCCTTTATTGACACGAAAGTCAACGTTTTTAATTATATTCTTGTGTAATAATTATGTCAAGCAAATAACGGGGGAAAATTAATATTTATTGACACGAAAGTCAACGATTTTATAAAGTGTCGAATTATGATAAAATTATGCATAAAATTTATATAAAAAAGCCGTTTATATCCGCGCGGTGATTGACATAAAAAAATTAATGTTGTATAATAAACAAATAGTGGAAATTTATACTCAATAGAAAAAGGTTTATATGAAAAATTATTTTACTAGTGAAAGTGTAACTTCGGGGCATCCCGATAAGGTTTGCGATAATATTTCAGACGCAGTATTAGATGCTATTTTGGAACAAGACGCTGACGCGCGCGTTGCGTGTGAGTGTAGCGTTACTACTGATTTTTTACTCGTTATGGGGGAAATCACTACCAACGCAAAAATTGACGTAGAAAGCGTTGCTAGAAACGTTATTAAAGAAATCGGTTATACCGACGAGAAAACAGGATTTAACTCAGATAGCGTAAAAGTACTTATTAAACTCAATAAACAAAGCGCAGATATTGCTTTGGGCGTAGATAATTCTGCGGAAGCAAAAGCAGGCGGTGATAAGTACGATAAGATAGGTGCTGGCGACCAAGGCTTAATGTTCGGTTACGCTTCTAACGAAACCGCTGAACTTATGCCGTTACCTATAATGCTTGCACATAAAATGTGCGCGTGCCTTGAAGATGTTAGGAAACAAGGGCTTTTAACTTATCTTCGTCCCGACGGCAAAGGTCAAGTTACCGTAGAATATAAAGACGGTAAGCCGCTACGCGTTGAAGCGGTGGTATTATCTTCGCAGCATAATGAAACCGTTACTACCGAACAACTTCGCGCGGATCTAAAAAAACACGTTATCGACCAAGTTATTCCCAAAGAATATCTAGACGATAATACCAAGTATTTTATAAACCCCACGGGAAGATTTGAGATAGGCGGACCTAACGGGGATTCGGGACTTACCGGCAGAAAAATTATAGTTGATACTTACGGCGGTAAATGTCCGCACGGCGGCGGTGCGTTTAGTGGAAAAGACCCGACCAAGGTTGACCGTTCTGCAACGTATATGGCAAGATACGTTTGTAAAAATATAGTTGCGGCAGGACTTGCTGACGAGTGTCAAATTCAAGTTGCTTACGCGATAGGCGTAGCAAAACCTGTTTCGGTTATGGTAAATACTTTCGGCACGGGTAAACTTTCAGACGATACGCTTGCTGATATAGTTTTGAAAGAATTTGATTTGCGACCCTTGGCTATTATTGAAAAATTAGGGCTTAATAAGCCGATATATAGAAAAACTGCAAGTTACGGGCATTTTGGAAATCAAGAATTTCCGTGGGAAAAGACTGATAAAGTAAGCGACCTTAAAAAATATCTTTAATTATGGGGTTAAAGGATACTTTAACAAAGTTTTTCAACCGTTATTTCTTTAATTCAGACTGGCGTTGCTTAAATTGCGGGTGTGAAATATTTGATAAAAACAAATTTTGTGATGCGTGCGAAAAAACGTTACCGTATAACGACGGATATATTTGTGCGCATTGCGGCAGAAAAGTAATTGCGCCTGAAAACTATTGCTCAACGTGTAAAGGTATTTTGACCGCGCTTGACGGTTGCCGTAGTTATTTTAATTATGAAAAACCTATAAGCACTCTTATTAAACGATTAAAATACGGTAACGCTAGGTATTTGACTGAATATTTTACCGATACGTTATCCGTTTTGTACGCAAAAAATTATTATAATGCAGACTATATAACGTTCGTGCCTATGACGGAAAAAGCGAAAAGACGACGTGGCTATAATCAATCGGAACTTCTTGCTAAAAGTCTTTCAGAAAAAATCGGTGTTCCAACCTTAGATTGTTTGGTAAAAGTTAAAGAAACAAAAAGGCAAGTTACTTTAAGGCGATCCGAGCGGTTTAAGAATTTAATAGAAGCCTTCCGCGTTACTGATAAAAAGGCTGTAAAAGGGAAAACGGTGGTTATCGTTGACGACGTAACTACTACGGGCGCAACTGCGCAAGCGTTAGCAGAACGCTTAAAGAAAGCAGGCGCATTAAAAGTGTATCTTTTAACGGTGGCAAGTAGACCGCCGATAGATAAATATTAAAACGAATTTTCTTTATATACAAGGAGAAACAATGGGACTATTTAGGTATATTTTAGGGGGCGAAAGTAGACGTAACCTAAAAAAATTAGACAAAATGGCGGACAAGGTTTTAGAACTTCAAGGCAAATATGAAAAGTTTACCGACGAAGAACTTCGCGAACAAACCAACTTTTTGCGTACGCGCTTAAAATCGGGCGATACGCTTGACGATATTTTATACGACGCTTTTGCTGTTGTAAGGGAAGCCGCTTACCGCGTGCTTAATATGCGCCATTATAAAGTTCAAATTATCGGCGGTATATGTTTGCATCAAGGCAGAGTTGCTGAAATGAAAACTGGTGAAGGTAAAACGCTCGTTGCAACGTTGCCTGCATATCTTAACGCGCTTTCGGGGGAAGGCGTTCATATCGTTACCGTCAACGATTACCTTGCTGCGCGTGACGCGGAGTGGATGGGTAAAGTTTATAAATTTTTAGGTCTTACCGTCGGTGTTGCCGTTTCGGGTATGGAAGATGAAGACAAACAAAAGGCTTACGCTTGCGATATTACTTACGGCACTAATAACGAAATGGGCTTTGACTATTTAAGGGATAACCTTAAAACTAAACTTGAACGCATGGTTCAACGTCCCTTGTCGTTTGCAATCGTCGACGAAGTTGACTCTATTTTAATTGACGAAGCAAGAACTCCGCTTATCATATCGGGTAAAGGTGGCGAATCTAGCGAAAAGTATATTACTGCAAATAAATTCGATAAAACTTTGGTGCTCGATAAAGATTTTACTATTGATATAAAAGAAAAGAGCGTTCAAATCACCGAAGCCGGTGCAAAGAAAGCAGAAGCGTTTTTTGGACTTAACAATTTTTCTGATATTGAAAACGCAAGTCTTTCACACCATATTCAACAAGCGTTAAAGGCAAACTACATCTTTAAGCGTGATAACGATTACGTCGTATCTGACGGTGAAGTTATTATCGTTGACGAATTTACTGGTCGTCTTATGATAGGTAGAAGATATTCTGACGGCTTACACCAAGCAATCGAAGCAAAAGAAAGCGTTAAGGTTCGTAACGAAAATAAGACTTACGCAACAATTACTTTTCAAAACTATTTTAGGCTTTATAAAAAACTTTCAGGTATGACGGGTACTGCTAAATCGGAAGAAGAAGAATTTAGGGCGATTTACGGTCTTGACGTTCTTGAAATTCCCACGAATAAACCCGTAGCAAGAAAGGATATGCCAGACGTTATCTATAAGACAACGGCAGGTAAAAATAAGGCTATTATAGAAGAAATCGTTGTTCGCCACGCAAAAGGTCAACCCGTTCTAGTTGGTACTGTAACGGTTGAAAAATCAGAGGAAATATCTAAACTTCTTATTCGCAGGGGGGTTAAGCATAACGTATTAAACGCTAAAAACCACGCGCGTGAAGCGGATATCGTTGCGCAAGCAGGTAGGTTTGGCGCAGTTACTATTGCTACGAACATGGCTGGTCGTGGTACTGATATTTTACTTGGCGGTAATCCAGAGTTTTTGGCAAAACGCAAACTTCGTGAAGAAGGTATTGCTGACGACGTTATAGAACTTGCAACGTCCTACGTTTCTGATATTCCTGACGACGTAAAAGTGGTTAGAGAACATTATAGAGAAATTTATGAAAAATTAAAAGAACAAACCGACGCGGAAAAGATTAAAGTAGTTGAAGCGGGCGGACTTCATATTTTGGGTACGGAACGCCACGAATCTCGCCGTATTGATAATCAGTTAAGGGGGCGTAGTGGTCGTCAAGGCGATGCAGGCTCTTCAATATTCTTTATTTCTCTTGAAGACGACCTTGCAAAGCGTTTTGGCGGGGAAAGAATGCAAAGAATTTACGATATGTTTAATATCGACGAAGACCAACCCATGCAAGCAAAAATGCTTTCGCGTAGTATAGAGAACGCGCAACGCACTATTGAAGGTAAAAACTTTGGCATAAGAAAGCACGTTTTAGAGTACGACGACGTTATGAACAAGCAACGTGAAGTTATGTATGCTGAAAGGATGAAGGTCATAAAAGATGAAAACGTTCACGCCGACATATTAAAACTTATACCTGATTTTGTTAAGTATGTAGTCGGCACCGTTATTGACAACGAAAATAAACCTGAAACGTGGAATATCGAAGCGCTTAATAATATTATTGAGTTAAAACTTCTTCCCAAGGGTAGCGAATTCGTAACTACTGAAAAGACCGAAAACTGGGACTACGAATATTTCGTTCAAAAACTTACCGAAGCAACCGTTAACTCTTACGACGAAAAGATTGAAAGATATAAAGAAGACGGTATTGACTTTACTGAAATTGAAAGGATGGTGCTTTTACGCAATATTGACACTAAATGGATTGATCATATCGACTCAATGGATCAACTTCGTAAAGGTATCAGTTTGCGCGGTTACGGTAACGTTGACCCCGTTCTTGAATACAAGAAAGAAGGCTTTGAAATGTTTGAAGATTTGACGGCAGCAATTCAAGACGATACTATTACGTTACTATTAAAAGCCGAACTTCAAAAAATCCCGCAAAAGACCGAAGTTGATAAAGCGAAGGAAAATTTACAAACTAATCAAACGCAAGGTCCTGTTATTCGCAAGAAACCGATTGTAAAAGAAATCGGCAGAAACGATCCGTGCCCTTGTGGAAGTGGGTTAAAATATAAGAACTGCTGCGGGAAAAACAAATAATTTTTTTCGGGCGGCGGCGGATAAGGAGACGTTATGATTAAAAGTGAAGAGTATAGGCTTAAAATAAAAGAATTAAAAGGTATCCTTGCGGAGACGGGACACTCTCTTTGACGTAGATAATTTACGCAAAGATTTAAAAGAAAAAACCGAACTTTCTGAAAAACCTGAAATATATACCGACCTTGCAAAGTCGCAACAAATTTCTAAGGAAATTGCGTCGCTTTCAAACAAAGTAACAGCATTTGATAGGGCGGAAAGAATAGTTAACGACGCATCTGAAATAATTGACCTTGCCGAAGAAGAAAACGACGAAAGCGTTTTAGCAGAACTTGACCAAGAGTTGTCAGCGGTTGAAAAAACTATTGAAGAAATGCGCCTTGCTGCGCTTTTGCGTGGTAAATACGATAAACTAAACGCGCTTTTAACCTTGCACGCGGGTGCTGGTGGTACGGAAGCGTGCGACTGGACGGAAATGCTTTATCGTATGTATATGTATTATGCCGAAAAGAACGGCTATACGCTTACAGAACTTGACCGTTTAGAAGGTGATGAAGCAGGGATTAAGTCGGTGTCGTTTAAGATTGAAGGCGATTGCGCATACGGATATTTGAAAGCAGAAAAAGGCGTTCACCGCTTGGTTAGAATATCGCCTTTCGATGCAAATAAGCGCCGTCATACTTCTTTTGCTTCGTTAGAAGTTATGCCTGAAATAGAAGACGACGAAGAAATTAAAATTAGTCCCGACGAATTAAAAGTAGATACTTACCGTTCGAGTGGCGCAGGTGGTCAACACGTCAATAAGACTGAATCGGCTATAAGAATTACGCACTTGCCAACGGGTATTGTGGTTGCTTGTCAAAATGAAAGAAGCCAAACGCAAAACCGTGAAATGGCAATGAAAATGTTGATAAGTAAACTTATTGAAAAACGTGAAGCCGAAAGAATGGAATTAGACCAAGATATTAAAGGCGAAATTAAAAAGATAGAGTGGGGCAGTCAAATTAGAAGTTACGTTTTCTGTCCGTATACACTTGTAAAAGACCATAGAACTGGTTTTGAAATAACTGACGTTGATTCGGTTATGAACGGCAATATTCAAGGATTTATAAACGATTATCTCAAAAAATCACAATGACGTATTTTGATAAAGTATTAAATACACCGCTCGTTGAAAACCCTATTATAATGGGTATTGAAACTTCTTGCGACGAAACGGCGGTTGCAATAATAAAAAACGGAAGAGAAATTTTGGCTGACGAAATTATTAGTTCGGCAACCGAACACGCGCGTTTTGGTGGGGTAGTGCCTGAAATTGCTTCAAGAACACACACGACTGCTATTTTAACGGCAACCCAGCGCGCCTTAAAAAGCGCAAATCTTACGCTTAATGACGTTGACGCTTTTGCCGTTACGGAAGGCGCAGGACTGCTAGGCGCGCTTTTGGTAGGGGTTTCGTTTGCTAAATCGTTGGCGTTTGCAACAAATAAACCGCTTGTTCCCGTAAGTCATATAAGGGGGCATATCGCGGCTTCATACCTTGCCGATAAAAGTTTAGAGCCACCGTTTATAACTATACTTGCGAGTGGCGGACATACTGCAATAATAGCCGTTGACGATTATTATAATTTAAATGTGCTTGGCAGTACTATTGACGACGCGGTTGGTGAAGCGTTTGATAAGGTCGCAAGGGTTTTGGGTTTAAGTTATCCTGGCGGACCTAACGTTGAACGGCTGGCTAAACAAGGTCAAAATAGCGTTATTTTGCCTAAAATGCTTAAAAATTACGAAGGTGGCGAATACGATTTTTCGTATAGCGGATTAAAAACTGCGGTTATAAATTACGTCCATACGCAAGAAAGTAAAGGCGCTGAGGTGAATAAAGCGGACGTTGCGGCTAGTTTTCAGCATGCTGCCGTTGACGTTCTTATTGATAAGGCGTTTAAGGCTGCTGAAAAATGTGGTTATAAGACTATTGCAGTATCAGGTGGTGTTGGTGCAAACGGTTATTTGCGTGATACACTCACGGTTAGAGCAAACAATGCAGGTATTAAACTAGTTTTGCCTGAAAAAAGATATTGTACTGATAACGGCGCAATGATAGGCGCGGAAGGCTATTTGCAATATAAACGCCGTAATTTTGCAGATCTTACACTTAATGCAAAAGCGGTCGTTCCGCTAAAATAAAGGAGAATTATTATGATTAAACATAT
>JAFVTK010000130.1 GCA_017503265.1 Clostridia bacterium
ACTTTGACTTATCAAAATATATGGTAATAGAAAACACAGGCAACGAAACCGCCTTAAAAGAAAAAGTATTAAATATCGCAAAAGACTTGGATTAAAAAAATCTCTGCTTTCGCAGAGATTTTTTTATTTTTCCTTATAAATAACCTTATATACTATTGAACCAGCCAAAGATAATACCGCCGCAATAAATGCTACGACTACTCCTGCCCCTAATTTGACTGTATCTTCGCTCCCAGAAATATTAACTAATAGCGACTGTAAGACAATTACAAGTATAAATACTATTGTCGTAAAAATCGTAGATAATATATTAAACGTCAATATTCCGTTTTTACAACTTTTTTTAGAGTTAAATTCTTTTATAGCATTAAAAATCAAAAACGCCAACGACAATAAACCAAAAACGTTTACAAACAACGTTATTTGAGAAACAACAAGCACGCCATTTACAGTATCTGTTACCTGCTCACCTATTGTTATCACAAACACTTTTAGGAAACTTCCAATAGAAATAGAAGAGCCTGCTAATGATAACGTGCCTGCATTTATACAGGTAATTGATATTATACTCATTACTAATACACACGATAAAGGTATAAGTTTTTTTAAACTTCTTGAAAGTTGCTCGCCTTTCAAATTTTCTACTTGTTTTAATACTAAATCCGCTAGTAATAATATAGCGCCTATTATAATTCCCACAACGCCTGCTGCGGACATATTAATTTCAGCGAAATCGTTACTTACCCCGTTTACTTTAACGTAATACATACCATATACAATTAACGCCGTTGCAAAGAACGAAACGAAAGAAATTAATGAATATATATTATTATTCGTATTTTTATTCATTAATCTTTTTATTGCATTGATCGTGCCAAAAATTATAGATATTATTTGTATTATGAAGTTTGCAATAATTATTATTAAGCAAATAATGTTTTCTGCGTTTAATACGAACGATACAACGTCTACCATACCACTTGGCACGCTTTTAATTAACATTTTTGCTTCTTCAAATGCTTCTGAAAAAAAGTAAAAACTATTAACTGTAACCTTGTTTTTGTTCAATACGGTAGTTGTTCCTATAAAAAAACTACAAATAAATAATGCTAATAGTATGCTCAAAGAAAAACACGGACTAATAATATTTATAACTTTTGAAAACGTGCCACCGTTTGTATTTTTTTCAATTTGTTTTGAGCAGTTTTCTTTTTTATTAATACTTGCGCCACATTTAGGGCAAAACTTTCCGTCGAAAACTTCGCCACACGCATCACAAACTTTTTTGCCGTCTACCCTAGCCCCGCAAAACGTGCAATATATAGAGTTTTCACTTACTAATTTTTTACAGTTAACACACTCTTTTTTGCCGTCGGCACGCGCGCCACAGTTAGAACAATAAATCCCACCATCTGGCACTTCAAAACCGCATTTTACACAATTCATAAAATTTTCTCCTTTTTATAATAAACTTTTTCATATTATAGTTCTAATTTTAGAAAATGTCAAGTATATATAATAAAAAGTTCTAATATTAGAAATATGGAAAACAAAATTGCCATTAGGCTTAAAGAGTTATTAAAAGAAAGCGATACTACACCTTATAAATTGTCGTTGGACTTAAACGTTAGTAAAAGCGTCGTCCATTACTGGATTACGGGTAAAACCACACCAAACGCTGATTACATTATTAAATTATCGGCATATTTCGGTGTGTCGTCAGATTATTTATTAGGTATAACAGACAATTAAAAAAGACGGCTTTTGCCGTCTTTTTTATATTTCGCTTTCAAAGTAGTAATGCGTGTCGTCTTCGCGTACTTTTTTTAGGCCTATTCGCCCGATTAAGTTTGCGGACGGTATATTTTGCTTAAAGCATCTTGACTTTAACACTTTTGCGCCGAGAACGTTTTTAACGTAATCTTTTAGGATTAGCGCGCTTTCCGTAGCAAAGCCTTTGCCTTGGCAGTCTTTAAAAAATCTAAATCCCATTTCTACGCAACCGAAAACGTCAAAATTATGAAGTACTAATTCGCCAACCATTTTACCGTTAGATTTTACGGCAAAAGAGTATTCTTCTTTCTTTTCTTTTAGTTGGTTTTGAAAATTGTAAAAATACTCGGGCGTAGGTTGTCCGTCACCCAAATCTTCCCTATAATCGTAACCCCACCATTTATTTAACTGGTCGTCAACGTACAGCCTAAAATAATCTTCTTTGTCCTTTTCTGAAATCTCGGTTACGGTAAGTCGCTCGGTATTTAATATAACGGGCGGTTTAATTTTTTCAATAAGCGTATAGGCGGTTAAAAAATTCTTTTCTTTAACTTCAACGGGTTGGTATTGCAGTTTAGAAATTCTTAAACCGTTATCACCGCAATCTTCTTCGCGATTAATAAACTTTATCCCGTCGGTAACAAAGGCTTTTGCAAACTCTTGCGCCATAGTGGGATATACGCCGTCGTATTTTTTAAGCGCCTTTTCAATATGCACTATTAAAGTATTGCCCATTATTTCGCCGATAGAAAAAGCAACCACTTTACCGTCCACGTCCAGCAAACCGCCCAACTGTTTTAACTTAAACATATTCAAAGTAAAGTCGTAAACTTTTTTTTGCTCGACCGCTTCCGACCACCTTAAAAATTCCGTTTTGTTTTCAAACTCTTTTAAGAATTCTTTAATGCGCGAAAAATCACTCTCGTCAATTACCTTAAACTTATAATTTGGGTAAGTTTTTTTAAATTTATTGACGTGGTTTCTCTGCCCGCTGAACTTTTTACCCGAGTAAGTTTTAAACTTTTCCGCGTCGTAAATATAATCGCTCCAATCTCTATCGTTATAAATTGAAACAGATTGATAGCGTTTTGAAAGAGCCGCCGCCGTATCGTTATCCAAACAGCAAAATTTAAGCGGAATAAAATTCTCTTTACAATACGCTTCTATCGCACTCAGCGCGCCCGTAACGTCTTTTCCCATAGGGTAATAGAAAGCGTCTTTATAGTCGGGCGACGTTTCCTTCATAATAAGCGTATCGTTATAAACGGCATAGTCTATAACGAACTCATCTCCCCACATATAACGTATACCAAGCGATATATCACAAAAAGAAATCGTAGATTGCTTTAAATATTTTTCGATAACCGAAACGTCTTTATCTAATCTTTTGAATTGCAACATAAATAACTTACATTTAAAAAGGGCTTAAAAGTAAGCCCTTTATTTTACTATTTTTTAGTAACTTCTTCTTTTTCAACAACGGCTTTAAGGCTTGCAAGCAAACCCGTGACGTTTTGTATTTCACTTGGTACGATTATCTTTGTTGCATTACCGTCAGCCATCACTTTTAACGCGTCGTAGCCTTTAAGTGTAAGATATGCGGCGTTAGGATTTGCGTCGTTGATCATCTTGATTGCCGTGGCTGTACCTTCCGCCTCTGCAATAACGGCGGCTTTTCTTGCTTCTGCACGCAAAATAGTTGCTTCTTTTTCACCTTCTGCAACAAGAATATTGCTCCTTTTTTCACCTTCTGCTTTTAAGATCGCTTCACGGCGTTCACGTTCTGCCCTCATTTGTTTTTCCATAGCCTGTTGAATATCTCTAGGCGGCAAAATGTTTTTAAGTTCAACACGGTTTATCTTAATTCCCCACGGGTCTGTTGCTTCGTCAAGAATAATTCGCATTTTACTATTTACCGTATCCCTTGACGTAAGCGTTCCGTCAAGTTCAAGTTCGCCTACAAGGTTTCGAAGCGTAGTTGCGGTAAGATTTTCTATCGCACGAATAGGGCTTTCAACGCCATAAGTAAACAGTTTCGCATCCGTTACTTGAAAATAAACAACTGTGTCTATTTGCATAGTAACGTTATCCTTCGTAATTACAGGTTGCGGAGCAAAATCTGCAACTCTCTCTTTTAAACTTATCGGTCCACCCACGCTTCTATCTATAAATGGTATTATAAAGTGTATACCAGTATTTAAAAGCCTATGAAATTTACCCAAGCGTTCTACAACGAGCGCCGTAGATTGTCTAACAACCTTTATCGACGCAACAAGTATCACAAACATTATAACTGCTAAAACTACTAAAATTATTAATAACGGTGACATATTTACTCCTTTAAATAATCTTTTCCACTATATATTTATTGCCTTTGATTGCAACTACTCTAACGACCGTGCCTGCTGTAATTTTTTCGTTTTGATTTTCAGTAACAGCGTTCCAAATCACGTCATTAATCTTTATTGTTCCAGGTGCGTTAAAGCCTATTTCAGTCAATAAAGCGTATTCTTTCCCTATTGCTAAATCTGCGTTAGTGCGCTGTTCTCCCTTGTCTAAAAATTTTAATACTATTTTTCTAAACGACAAAAGCAACACTAGCGATAATCCTATAAAAACGGGAACGTGAACGTACCAACTTACATTAAATGCGGCAATTATCATTGCAACAATTCCACCGCCAGCAAACCATACAGACACCATTTCATTAGTACAAAATTCTATAATTAGCGCCGCTGCTGTAACGGCAAGCCAAATATAAACCCACATTTTTATTATCACCTTAAATATTTATTTTTTTGAGTTTTTCAAAAACTCTAAAAGTTCACTTAACCTGTCAAGGTCGTCGCGCGTGTAGTAATCAATATAAATTCTACCCTTTTTATCGTTACCGATAGCGTTTACGCGCGTGCCGAATACCCTTTGCATATCTACGATAAGTTCTTTCAATTCTGCCGAAAGTTCTTGCTTAATTTTCTTCTTCGCTTTTTCTTCTGGCGGTGCAAAATAATCTTTAACTTTCTTTTCGATATCGCGCACAGAAAGTCCGTCTTTAATAGCGTCTTCGGCAATCTTTACTTGGTCAAACTGTGGCACGGAAACAAGCGCTCTCGCATGCCCTGCCGACAAATACCCGTTCGCAACTAACTTTATTACTTCTTGCGAAAGTGTTAAAAGCCTTAAAGTGTTGGCTATCGCGGGGCGTGATTTGCCGATTCTATCCGCAAGTTCTTCTTGCGTCATACCGTAATCGTCCATAAGCGAACGCATTGCCGTTGCCGCTTCTATCGGATTAAGGTCTTCTCTTTGTAAGTTTTCAATAAGAGAAATTTCTTTGATTTGGCGTTCGTTATACGTCTTAATGATTACTGGTACTTTCGTTAATCCTGCAATCTTACTTGCGCGGAAACGGCGTTCACCGGCAATAATCATATACCTGTCGCCACTCTTATTAACGATAATCGGCATAATTACACCGTGCTTTGCAATAGACGCTGCAAGTTCTTTTAGTGCCGTTTCGTCAAAAACTTTTCTCGGCTGGTTGGGGTTAGCAAACACCGAAGATATATCCACTTCGGTTACACCTTCACCCTTTGCTTTGGGTTCTTCGTCGAAAAGCAAACTCTTGCCGTAATCTTCTTCGGTCTCCGAAAATAATGCGGAAAGACCTTTCCCTAATCCTCTGTTTGGTTTCATCTTAACTTTCTCCGTTTAGTTTTTCCCGTTAATTCTTTTTAGCGGGCTGTCTTGATAAAAATTCTTCCGTAAGCGATAAATACGCTTTTGCCCCCGAACATCTAGTATCGTGTAACATTATCGGCACTCCGTGGCTAGGCGCTTCGGCAAGTCTAATATTTCTCGGGATTGCGGTATCAAATACCCTTTTCCCGAAAAATTTTCTTATTTCCGCCGAGA
Source organism: Clostridia bacterium (assembly GCA_017503265.1). Classification (GTDB taxonomy): domain Bacteria; phylum Bacillota; class Clostridia; order Christensenellales; family Borkfalkiaceae; genus UBA1259. The sequence goes on from JAFVTK010000130.1 coordinate 5,689, forward strand.
TTTGACGGGAAATAATCGCGCGGTTATCGTTCATCGTAAGCACAACGCCTTCTATTTTGAGCGTAGAATTTAAGTGCTTAACGACAAGTTTAATGGTGTTCATAAGTTGGCTTAACCCTTCAAGCGCGTAATATTCGCTTTGTATCGGAATTATTACCGTATCGGCAGCCGCAAGCGCGTTTATGGTCAAAAGCCCTAACGACGGCGGACAGTCAATGGTTATAAAATCGTAACTCGAACGCGCCTTTTCCAAAACTCTCTTTAAGACGTGTTCTCTGTCTTTAACGTAAACGAGTTCGACTTCCGCGCCAGCCAAATCAATGTTCGACGGCAAAATATCAAGTCCGTCAATGCACGTTTTAACAACCGCGTCTTCAATCGGCATATCGTCTATCATTACGTTATAAACCGAATTCTTTACGTCGCTTTTCGCAAACCCCAAACCGCTTGTCGCGTTGCCTTGGGGGTCAAGGTCTACTATTAAACACTTATATCCCTTGGTCGAAAGGTACGCCGACATGTTTACACAAGTCGTGGTTTTGCCTACA
>JAFVTK010000131.1 GCA_017503265.1 Clostridia bacterium
TAGCAACCGAAACACCACCAGCGCCAAAGTCGTTACAACGCTTAATTAAGCGCGACGCTTCGGGATTTCTAAATAATCTCTGTAATTTTCTTTCTTCGGGCGCGTTACCTTTTTGGACTTCAGCACCGCAAGATGCAAGCGATTCTATATTATGTGATTTAGACGAACCCGTTGCACCGCCACAGCCGTCTCTACCCGTTCTTCCGCCGAGCAAAATAACCACGTCGCCCTTTTCGGGAACTTCACGGCGAACGTTTTTAGCAGGAGCGGCAGCAATAACCGCGCCGATTTCCATACGCTTTGCAACGTATCCTTCGTGATAAATTTCGTCAACTATACCAGTAGCAAGTCCGATTTGGTTACCGTATGAAGAATAGCCGTTTGCAGCAGTAGTAACGATTTTCCTTTGCGGAAGTTTACCCTTAACCGTTTCCGAAAGTGGTTTTAAGGGGTTACCAGCGCCCGTAACGCGCATTGCGGCATAAACGTAACTTCTGCCAGACAACGGATCGCGGATAGCGCCACCGATACAGGTAGCCGCGCCACCGAACGGTTCAATTTCGGTGGGGTGGTTATGCGTTTCGTTCTTAAAGAGCAACAACCAGTCTTGTTCTTCACCGCCAACGTTAACTTTTATTTTTACCGTACAAGCGTTGATTTCTTCCGAATCGTCTATTTTAGGGAGAGCGCCCGTCTTTTTGTGGTATCTTGTAGCAATAGTAGCAAGGTCCATAAGATTAACGGGTTTAGTTCTTTTAAGTTCTTTTCTAGTAGCAATATAATCTTCGTAAATTTCTTGGGCAAGCACGTCGGTAAATTCCGCCTTTTCGATAGTAGTTAAAAAGGTGGTATGACGACAATGGTCCGACCAGTAAGTATCAATCATCTTTATTTCGGTGATAGTCGGGTCTCTGTTTTCCTTTACGAAATACGATTGTAAGAATTTAAGGTCGTCAATGTCCATTGCAAGGCCTTTTTCTTTCAAAAACACATTAAGCCCGTTTTCGTCGAGTTTATTAAAGCCGTTCAAGGTTTCAACGCTTTCGGGAACGGAATAAATAGCCGCCAAAGTTTCTTTTTCACTTAAATCGGCTTCCCTGCACTCTACGGGGTTAATAACGTATTTTTTGATTGCGGAAAGTTCTTCGTCGTTTAATTTGCCGTTTATCGCGTAAACCTTTGCGGTTTTAACGACGGGGCGACTGCCTGCCGAGAATAATTGAACACATTGTGCAGCCGAGTCCGCGCGTTGGTCAAATTGACCGGGAAGCGGTTCAACTGCAAAAATATAATCGGCTTTTGGTAGCGCGGTGAAAGTATCGTCGATTTGCGGTTCAGAAAAAACCGAATTGATACATTTATCAAACAAATCCTTTTCAATATCTTCAACGTCGTAACGATTGATAACCGAAAGCGACTTAACGCCGTCAATCTTCAAAAGGTTTTCTATTTCACCCTTTAACGCGTTTGCTTCGTTTGCGAACGCAGGCTTTTTTGCAACGTAAATTCTGTAAACCATTATATCTTTTCTCCGTATGCTTTTAATGCGCGTTTGCCTATATCGCTACGGCAATACGCGTTTGCAAAATTAATTTTAGAAACTTTTTTATACGCTTTCTTTATAGCGCCTTTTAAGTTACCCGAAACCGCGGTAACGCCAAGCACCCTACCGCCGTTAGTTAAAAGTTTATCGCCGTCGAGTTTTGCACCTGCAACGAAAACGTTTTTACGGCTAGTCTTAAAGGTTATTTCAAAACCCTTTTCATATTTTTCGGGATAGCCTTTGCTTGCCATAATGACACAGCAAGCGGATTTCTTTTTAAATTCAACCTTAATTTCAGAAAGTTTTTCGTTAGCAACAGCCATCATAATTTCTAAAAGGTCCGTTTTTAACAAGGGCAATACTACCTGCGTTTCAGGATCACCAAAACGGCAGTTGTACTCAATTACCTTCGGTCCTTTTGTCGTGAGCATAAGTCCAAAGTACAAGCACCCCTTAAACGTTCTACCTTCGGCGTTCATTGCGTTCATTGTAGGAATAAATATTTTTTCCATACACTCTTTTGCAACGCTTTCCGTATAATACGGATTAGGCGCAACCGTACCCATACCGCCCGTATTAAGTCCTTTATCATCGTCTAGCGCGCGTTTATGGTCCATTGAAGAAATCATAGGAACTAGCGTTTTTCCGTCAGTAAATGAAAGTACGGAAACTTCGGGTCCAGTCAAAAATTCTTCAATAACGATATTAGCGCCCGATTGTCCGAACATCTTATCTTCCATCATACCTTTAACGGCTGCTTTCGCGTCGTCTAAATTTTCAGCGATAATAACGCCTTTACCGAGCGCAAGTCCGTCAGCCTTTATTACGATAGGCATATCACACTTTTCAAGGTATGCGTTCGCCTTTTCCATATCCGAAAAAGTTTCGTAACTAGCGGTGGGTATGCCGTACTTTTTCATAAGGTTTTTAGAAAATATTTTACTACCTTCAATTATAGCCGCTTCCTTTGTCGGTCCAAAACAGGGTATTCCCTTTTCGTTAAGAACGTTGACCGCGCCTAAAACCAACGGGTCGTCAGGTGCAACCACGGCAAAATCAATTTTGTTTTCGACTGCCCACTCCGCAACCTTATTTACGTCTTTAACGTCCATATCAACGGTTACCGCGTCTGCGGCAATACCGCCGTTACCTGCGATTGCGTAAAGTGCGTCTATCTTTTTACTTTTTTTCAAACTTTGGATAATGGCGTGTTCTCTACCGCCGTTACCTACGACCAAAACTCTCATTTAAGTTCTCCGTTATTAAATATTAGTGGTGGAATAAACGCATACCGGTAAACGACATAACCATACCGCGATCGTCGCACGCCTTGATAACCAAGTCGTCACGAACAGAGCCACCGGGTTCTGCAATATAACTTACGCCACTCTTTGCAGCCCTTTCAATATTGTCGCTGAACGGGAAGAACGCGTCAGAGCCAAGAGCAACACCCGTAACTTTTGACAAAATTTCTTTCTTGTCTTCTCTGGTAAAGAGAGCGGGTTTTTCTGTGAAATATTTTTGCCATACGCCGTCAACCAACAAATCTTCACACTCGTCAGAAATATAAATATCGATAACGTTGTTGCGGTCGGGTCTACCGAGCGTGGGAAGGAAAGGAAGATTTAATACCTTTTCGCTTTGACGCAAGAACCAGTTATCCGCTTTACTACCAGCAAGACGGGTACAATGTATTCTAGATTGTTGACCTGCGCCTACGCCGATAGCCTGTCCGCCGTGCGCAAAGCACACCGAATTTGATTGAGTGTATTTTAACGTGATAAGCGCAATAATAAGGTCGATAACCGCGCTTTCGGGGAATTCTTTTTTAGCAGTAACAATTTGTTTGGTTACGAGTTCACGGTCAATTTTGAAGTTGTTTCTACCTTGTTCAAAAGTAATACCGAAAACTTGCTTAATTTCTTTTTCTTCGGGAACGTAATTAGGATCGATTTGAACTACGTTATACGTTCCGTTTCTTTTTGCCTTTAAAATTTCAAGCGCTTTTTCTGAATAAGAAGGAGCGATAACACCGTCAGAAACTTCGCGTTTGATAATTTTTGCGGTAACTTCGTCGCACTCGTCGGAAAGCGCAATCCAGTCGCCAAACGAACTCATTCTGTCCGTACCCCTTGCCCTTGCATACGCGCAAGCAATAGGCGAATCGTCAAGACCTTCAATGTCGTCTACGAAACACGCCTTTTTAACAACGTCAGAAAGTTTTTCACCAACAGCCGCACCTGCGGGGCTAACGTGCTTAAAGGAAGTTGCGCACGGCTTACCAGTTGCTTCTTTAAGTTCCTTTACGAGTTGCCAAGAGTTAAAAGCATCAAGGAAGTTTATGTATCCAGGTTTACCGTTTAAGATGGTTACGGGTAATTCTTTACCGTTTGCCATATAAATTTTTGCAGGTTTTTGGTTGGGGTTACAACCATATTTAAGTTCAAATTCTTTCATAATTCGCTCCTATTTGTTTTTATTGATAATTATTTCTTGCGCTTTGCCGTCTTCTAACGAAACTACTCTGACGAAAAGCGAAACTTTATTGTCTTCGTTAAGGTTATTCCAAACTAAATCAGCAAGTTCGGAAACGGTGTTCGGAAGTTCTACCCTTTCAGGTTCGCCGTAAAAGGACGGAATCGGGTTGCCGTCGCACTCGTAAGTATGAATAAAATGTCCTAATCCGTTTATAGGCGCGTAACTGTAAAAATATCTGTCGCAAACTTCGGGATTGCCGTCGCTGCTCTTTAAGATAGACATTTTATATTTAAATCCGTTGTCCGCATAGTTTAATATTGCGGAAATTCTAGGTGTGAAATTAGGATTATCTGGTTCAAATTCACGGGTGTGAAGAGATTTTTCAAACGCAAAGCCGTCGTCGCCGTTTTCTTTGATAAAGTTATACACGGTATCGGTTTGGTCGCCGTTGGTTACTATATCGCTCTTTCCGCACTCTAAAAACGGATTATAAATAATAAGACTAGGGTCAACTAATTTGCTTTCATCAAACGCTTTGGTTCTCATACCGCCTTCGTACCTTTCAAAAACACGGTTGCGGCTGTTTGCGCTTCTGCCCATAATAAAGTAAGCAATCATTGCGTTTTTGCCGTTGGCGCTTTTGCCAACCACTATACCCCTACCAGGGTAACTGTTATTTTTAAGTAAATCTTCTAAACGGTTTAATCCTTTAACACTCATTTCGTTTCTCCTTTTAAAACTTTTTTGCATACGAGTTCAAGTGATGCGGGTAAAATTTTCCACTCCGCTTCTTGCATAACTCTTTTTTGTAATTTTTCAGGCGTATCGTTTTCTTTTACTTTAACCGCCCTTTGCATTATTATCTTTCCGCCGTCAGCAATCTCGTTGACGTAATGCACGGTTGCTCCCGTAACCTTTACGCCGTAAGACAGCGCGGCTTCGTGCACTTTAAGTCCGTAAAAACCTTCGCCACAAAAACTAGGTATAAGCGCGGGGTGCACGTTGATTATTCTATCTTTATATCTGTCGGTAAAATTTTTGGAAAGTATACACATAAATCCTGCCAACACGATAACTTCTGCTTTACAATCTTCAAGTTCGCGAAGTATACCGCTTTCAAAATCTTCCTGTTTCTTTCCCTTTCTTTCAACTACCGCCGTATCAATTTCCGCTTCGCGTGCGCGCTCTAACGCGTAAACGCCCGCCTTACTGGAAATAACTTTTACTATTTTTCCGCTTTCTAACTTTCCTTCCCCAGCGTAATCAATAATCGCTTGCAAGTTAGTGCCGCCGCCCGATACAAGCACCGCTACGTTAACGAGTTTCTTCATTAGCCTTCTCCTTGTTGTCAACATCAACTTTTGCGCGTCCGATTTTCAATTTACCTTGAAGTATCGGCAATAACATACCGCCGACTGCGTTGCCGACGATTACGATAAGAATAAATATAAATGCGTCGAACGAAACTTGTCCGCTTATTCCAAAGTAACCCATATCGGCTATCGAGTGCTCAAACCCTGAAAGTATAAATACGGGAACGGCAAACAATATACCTACCACGCTTTTATTTTCACGATAAACGCTTACAGCAACGTACATAAGTACACCGCAAAAGATTGCCCTTATAAACGTTTGCCACCACTCTTGCGTAAGTTTTGCTTCATACGCTACTTTTGCCGTCGCTTGTAAATTAGGTAGCGCAAGCCCTATAAGGTAACCAAGCGCGCAAGTCGCAATCGCATTACCTAATAGCCCTAAAAGCAAAGTAGAAACTTCTTCTTTGCCGTGTTTTTCGGGAATAAAACCAACCTTTCCCGTAAACAGCGACAAGCCTTTATAACAAATGGTAAGAAGCGCAACCGCAAACAGTACAGCGCCCACGACTTTATCTTCACAAGCGAGATAAACCGAGCAACCGATAACAATCATTAAACCTGCGGATACGCCGTCTAAAATTTTTCTTAACATAATTCGATTTTGTTGTCCGACTTAACGATTTCGCCCATAACGTACGCGCTTTCACCGTTAGAACGGAGAATAGCAAGTGCTTTATCAACGTCTTCTTTGGCAACGACAACGCTCATACCTACACCCATATTAAAGGTATTGAACATATCTCTTTCACAAATGTTTCCAGTTTTAGCAAGCATATCGAATACGGGAAGAATTTTAACCGCTGCTTTTTCGATTTTTGCGCCGAAACCGTCGGGGATACTTCTAGGAATATTTTCATAGAAACCACCACCCGTGATATGCGAAATTGCTTTAACCTTTACTTTATCTACGAGCGCCATTATGGGCTTAACGTAAATTCTAGTAGGTGTAAGCAAAGTTTCGCCAAGGCTCTTTCCGCCAAGCGCTTCAAGCGGAGTTTTGATATCTGCTTTTTCTACGTCGAAAACTTTTCTAACCAACGAAAAACCGTTACTGTGAACACCTGTTGACGGAAGCGCAATAACTACGTCGCCTTCTTTCATCTTCTTGTTGTCAAGAATTTTCTTTTTATCAACTACGCCGACGGAAAAACCTGCAAGGTCGTATTCGTCAACGGGATAAAATCCAGGCATTTCCGCAGTTTCGCCACCGATAAGCGCGCAACCTGCTTGAACGCAACCTTCTGCAACGCCTTCTACGATAGAAGCAACTCTTTCGGGAACGTTTTTGCCGACTGCGATATAATCAAGGAAAAATAAAGGTTTAGCACCGCAACAAATAACGTCGTTAACACACATAGCAACGCAGTCGATACCAACCGTGTTGTGCTTATCCATAAGGAAAGCAATTTTGAGTTTAGTACCAACGCCGTCCGTGCCACTAACTAAAACGGGGTTCTTGACTTTACCTAATTCAAACAGACCGCCAAATCCGCCTATATCAGAGCATACGCCCGAGGTCATAGTTCTTTTAATATGACTTTTCATAAGTTCTACGGCCTTATAACCTGCCGTAATGTCTACGCCTGCCGCTTTGTAACTTTCGCTGTAACTTTTTTCCATTTTAATTTTCTCCGTAATTTTTATAATCAATGTCTTTTTGTGTATTCTTCAATATTGATTTTCGTTTCGTATTTATTGCCCGTACTTTTCGGTGTTTCCGTAGGATATTCGCCGTTAAAGCACGCGTAACAAAATCCGTTTTTACCGTCCATAAGCGCAATCTTCTTCATATCTTCTAAATCCAAATAATTAAGACTGTCTACACCAACCATTTGCCTTATTTCTTCCAAAGTATGTTGGTTTGCTATAAGCATATCTTTATTCGGAACGTCCGTGCCGTAATAACACGGGAACAAGAAGGGTGGCGAAGATACCATAAAGTGAACTTCGGTTGCGCCCGCTTCTCTTAAAAGTTTAACAACCCTACCGCTTGTAGTTCCGCGCACGATTGAGTCGTCAACCATAACTACGCGCTTTCCGTTTACCACCGACGATATAGGATTAAGTTTCTTTCTTACTTGGTCTTCCCTATCCTTTTGGTCGGGGAATATAAACGTCCTACCAACGTATTTATTTTTCAAAAATCCAAGTTCGTAAGGTATGCCTGATTCTTTTGCGTAACCTATCGCAGCGTCGTTACCCGAATCGGGAACGCTTATTACTACGTCCGCTTCAACGGGATATTTTTTGGCTAAATATCTACCCATCTCAACCCTTGCTTCGTGAACCGAATATCCGTCGACTATCGAATCGGGACGGGCGTTATAAACAAACTCAAAAATACAAGACGACATTTTAGCAGTATTGCAATGATCTTCAATAGAGCGCACACCCATACTGTCAAACACGATAACTTCGCCAGGTTTAACGTCCCGTACGAGTTTAGCCCCGACTGCGTCGAGTGCGCAACTTTCAGATGCAACGACGTAAGAGCCGTCTTCGGTAACACCGTAACACAAAGGTCTAAATCCGTTGGGGTCGCGCGCGGCAATAAGTTTTGTCGGCGACATAAGCACTATGCAATAAGCGCCTTTAAGTTTATCCATTGCGTTTGTAACAGCCCTTTCGATTGACGGCGCATTTAATCTTGCCTTGATAATTTCATACGCTATTACTTCGGTATCGGCAGTAGAGTGGAAAATCGAACCTTGAAGTTCAAGTTCGGTACGAAGTTCGTTTTTGTTTACCAAACTTCCGTTAAACCCTAGCGCCATAGTACCCTTAACGTGATTTACGACTAGCGGTTGTGCGTTTGCGTGTGTAACCGAGCCTTTTACACCTGCACGAACGTGTCCGACTGCAATTTTACCAGGTCCGAAAGACGCAAGCACTTCTTTCGTAAAAACGTCGCCCACAAGTCCCAAATCCTTTTTACCCGTAAATACGCCACCGTCGTTAACGACGATACCGCAACTATCTTGTCCACGGTGTTGCAGTGCGTAAAGCGCGTAATAGGTCATACTTGCTAGGTTCTTAACTTCCGACGAATAAACGCCGAAAACGCCACATTCTTCGTGTATTTTATTCATATATAAGTCCTCCGTGAAAATACACATAAAACATAGAAAAGTGAAAGTGTAAAACGCCTTCACTTTTCAATAAATCATCACTTAAATTTCGCGTTGATTTCTTTATCTTTTTCTAAAATTTTTGCTTTTTTAGCGTCGCGCGCCGATTGAAGTTTTTCAGCAAGCGATTTATCTTCTACCGCAAGAATTTGTATTGCTAAAAGCGCAGCGTTTTCCGCCCCGTCAATAGCAACGGTAGCAACGGGAATACCCGCAGGCATCTGAACGGTAGATAAAAGCGCGTCAATACCTTCAAGGGCAGAAGCCTTAATAGGAATACCTATAACGGGAAGCGTAGTGTTTGCAGCGATTGCACCCGCAAGGTGTGCGGCTTTACCTGCCGCTGCAATAATTACGCCGACACCATTTTCACGCGCGCTAGCAGTAAATTCTTTGGCTTCAACGGGAGTTCGGTGTGCCGAATATATATGAACTTCGGTTTCCACCCCGTAATCTTTAAGTGTAGTAATCGCTTTTTCAACGACTTTAAGGTCGCTATCGCTACCCATAATGACCGCAACTTTTTTCATCTTGACGCTCCTTTTTTGCTTTTTAAATATAAAAGGACAGTTTGAAAAAACAAACTGCCCAGACGGTCGACAAAACTGATTATTTTTTGCTCCCCATAGGTTTACCCCACTTGTCCGTCAGTTGCAAAAAACTTTTATTTATCAGCAACGATATAAGTATATCATTTTGGGGCGAAAATTGTCAAATAATTTTACACCGCAAAACGAACAAAACTTTATCTAATAGAAAAAATTTTTTTATCCCTTCTTCCAAGTCCTAGGTGCAAACAAAATTAACACGGGGAAAATTTCTAGCCTTCCTATAAGCATAGCTACTGAAAGTATAATTTTAGAAAAATCATTATACCCAGCGTAACTACCCGCAGGACCAACCGCGCCAAACCCTGGTCCAACGTTACCTATACACGCAAGCGTTGCGGAAAAATCTTCAAATAACGTCGTATAATTATCTAATGACAACAAAAATACGCAAACTACTACTATGATAACCCACAAAACAAAAAACGTTCTTACGTTTCTTTCGGTATCTTTACTAAGAGTTTCCCCTTCAAATTTAGTCGTCACCACCGCGCGTGGATGAATAAGTTTCTTAAAATCAGACGTGCTTGATTTAAATAAAATTATCAGTCTTGAAACTTTAATTCCACCGCCCGTTGACCCTCCGCAAGCGCCGATTATCGTAAGCAACATAAGTATAGATTTTGAAAATTCCGGCCACTCGTTAAAATTAGCAGAGCTTAAACCCGTAGTCGAACTAATTGACGAAACTTGAAAAAACGAATGTTTTAACGCTTCCCCAAATGATAAATATATATTAGACAATGAAACGTATAAATTCATCGCTATGGCAATGGTAGCCACTACAACTATTACAAAAAACGTACGCACTTCTTCACAAGAAAACACTTTTTTAATATTTCCTATCAAAACCAAATAGTACGTATTAAAGTTAAGAGCAAATAAAAACATAAATACGGCTAGAATAATTTGAATATAAGAGTTATAACTTGCCGCGCTATCGCCTTTTATTCCAAACCCACCCGTTCCTGCCGTGGAAAATGACATAACCAAACCGTCGTAAAATGATAAACCGCCACACACCAACAAAATTGTTTGAATTAAAGTTAACGCAATGTAAATAGCATACAATATTCTAGCGGTAAAACGTAATTTGCTTGCCAGTTTACCAACCGACGGTCCAGGGGATTCAGTACGGAAAACGTGCATAACACCCGCGTTATTTGCAGGCATTATTGCAAGCACGAAAACTAGTATTCCCATACCGCCTATCCAATGCGTAAACAACCGCCAAAACATCATGCTTTTAGACATGTTTTCAATTTGAAACGAAGAAAGA
>JAFVTK010000132.1 GCA_017503265.1 Clostridia bacterium
CGGTATAGATAATCAATAAGGGGTTAGAAACGAGTTAGGCTAGGCTCGAAAAGTATTTGGGGTGAAATTGACCGTCTGGTCTCACTCCCAAATTAATAAGGGGTTAGAAACGAGCAGTTCAAGGCTCGCGAAGCGTTTTGGGTGAGATTAACCTTTATTTTCCTGCCCATATCAATAAGGGGTTAGAAACGAGCAGTTCAAGGCAATCACTTTTACTTAAAACGGTATAGATACAAGCAAGACGAGGAAACGCAAGGTTTGCCGCCGTGCGCGTACGCCTGTACGCAATCAAGGCACGCCGACGCTTGACATAGTATTGCGACGTATATATGACGTTTTTTATTTGCCGACACAAAATTTAGAAAATATATTATTAATTATATCTTCCGTTGCAGTACGCCCAGAAATCTCACCGAGCGCGTCCCAACCGTCTTTTATGTCAATGGCTAAAATATCAAGCGACACAAAACCTATACTAGAAAGCGCGGCAATCAATTTATCTTTTGCTTTATTCAGCGCGGCAAAGTGCCTTTCTTCACAAAGAAAATCGCCGTTCAAATCCACGCCACTACCTATCGTTTTTTCAAAAAGCATTTGCTTTAACTCGTCAAGGTTATCTTTTTTGAGTGCGGAAACGTAAATATCTGCGCGTTCGTCTTTTTTGTCGCATTTATCGGTTTTATTAACCGCAACTAGCAAATTTTTATCTTTAACGAGCGCATAAATTTCTTGGTCAGCGGTTGTTATATCACTACCGTCAAGCACGAAAAGTATAACGTCGCTTTGGTCAAGTACACGTTTTGAAAGGGTTACGCCAAGTTCTTCTACCTTGTCGTCGCTTTCCCTTATACCTGCGGTATCAGAAAAATTAAAACGCACGCCGTTAATATCTATGGAGCCTTCAACTATATCACGCGTAGTCCCTGCAACGTCTGAAACAATCGCTTTATCGTAATCAAGAAGCGCGTTAAGTAGCGAACTTTTACCCGTGTTAGGCTTTCCTACGATACCGACTTGCACGCCGTTTTTAAGGGTTCTGCCCGTGCGGTAAGTTTTAAGTAACGCTTGAATTTTTTCAACGACGTTTTTCAAAGTTGTTTCAACAGCCACGGTTGACGTTTGCTCTAAATCTTCTTCGGGGAAATCCATATCCGCGTCTATTTGGGCAAGAACGTCCGTAATGTCGTCTTGCATAGCGTTAATTTCGGCGGTAAGTTTTTCCCTATAAAGATAATACCCTGCCTTAACGCCACTTTCCGATTCGCTGTTAATCATATCGATTAAGCCTTCTGCGGACGATAAAGATAGTTTACCGTTCATAAACGCGCGCTTGGTGAACTCGCCGTTAGTGGCAAGCCTTGCGCCTAGCGATAAAATCTTTTTAAGTATGCCTTTGGTGATGGCTATACCGCCGTGGCAATGAAATTCGACCACGTCTTCACCCGTAAAACTTTTAGGCCCTTTAAAGTATACGCACATACCGAAGTCGTTAAAACCGTCAGCGTGAATTTCACCGACGTACATTTTATTCGGCTCAAAATCAGCCACCCCCGTTTTTCCGACAGGGGTGAACATTTTTTCTGCAATATTTAGGGGACTGTCCCCACTAATTCTTAAAACGGCAACACCGCTTGCGGAAAGCGCCGTAGATATTGCCGCTATATTTTCGTTAGTCATAAATCAGCCTTTAACGGTTTTTATCGGAAAAATCCGAGAACGGATCTTCGGGTTTCTTTTCGGACGGGTCCTTAAAATCTTCAAAAGGAGATTCGGGTTCTGCGTTAGCGTTTGGATTTTGTCCGTAAGGATTGTTTTGATATGGGTTCTGCCCGTACGGATTTTGCCCGTATGGATTCGGTCCATAAGGTCCGTAAGGATTATAGTTTTGATAACGAGAACGCAAATAATCCATGTAACTAACAGGTTGCTTATTGCGGATAACGAAAATAAATATTCCGTCAAGCCCGAATAAAGAAAGAATAGACGCTAAAACGTAATGTTGTGGCCAGTACTTTCTGAAAAGATTAATAAATACGGTTACCACGATTACTGCGTACGCAATATCAAGAATTGCTGAAACGTAATAAATTACGTTCATAATTTTTTGTATAAGATAAATATTTTTATACGGTCCAACGAATTCGCCAACCTTTCCGTAAACGCCTAACCCTGACCAGTATTCCAAGCACTCAACGGGTACGGTAGTCCCTTCTTCGATTATATAAATGTTTCTGCCAGCAAGATAGTTTCCAACGTATGGGAAATAAATTATAAAGTTATACGCCAAGGTTAAAAGTTCCGCCGCCGCAAACAAAATGGTAAACAGAACGGCAAATTTTGCCATCGTCTTGCCAAAAATACGGCTTTCCCCTATAAGCCTTATCGCAACGTAAATCCATACGCACGGAAGCCACGCCATAAACGCGCATTTAAGTTCTTTCTTTTTAGCAAGTTTATAAAGTCCGATTGCCCTTAAAACGTGCAATGCAACGGGGATTAGCAATGAAATAACGACAGCAATCCACACGGTGGACGTTGGTACTTCAAACGAAAAAGTATTGCTGATAAAAGTTAACATTAAAAACTCCTACTTAACGGCGTTTACGCCGTATCTTTTTTAATTAGTATACCGATTTAGACTTAAAATATCGTTGAAAGACGAATATTTTAACGTTGCTATTTAAGCGGTTAGAAACGAGCAGTTCAAGGCTCGAAAAGTGTTTGGGATGAAATTGACCGTCTGGTCATTGAAGTCCAAACGCTTTTCAGAAACGACGCATAACGAAGTTTATAAACGCTTCAATTAGTATGCGCGGGCAAATATTACGTTATGCTTTGCAGGTTTTCCACATATAGCGCACTTTTCGGGTACGCCGTCTTCGTCGCAAATTACGCGAGCGGTAGCAGAAGCGGTTTCTTTAACCTTATCTTCACACTCACGGCAACCGCACCAACCTGCTTTAACGAAGTTTTTGCCTTCTACACCAGCTAGTATTCCGTCTAAACTGTCGGCAGTAACTATCTTTTTATCACGGTTTGCCCTTGACTTAACGAGCATATCTTTTTGAATAACGTCTAAAAGTGCAGGGATTTGTTCGCCGAGTTGGTCGATAGATACGGCTTGCTTTTCAAGCGTATCACGACGCATAACTAAAACTTGATTATTTTCAATATCTCTTGGTCCGATTTCTATACGAACGGGAACGCCTTTCATTTCCCATTCGTTAAACTTCCAACCAGGGCTCATATCGCGAACGTCGGTTTCTGCGCGAACACCTGCTTTAACGAGCATATCTTCAATTTCTTTCGCCTTTTCGATAACGCCACCCTTATGCGCGGCAATAGGAACGATAATAACTTCA
>JAFVTK010000133.1 GCA_017503265.1 Clostridia bacterium
GCAAACGAAGCGTTATGTTCAATACTTACGGGTGAAACCGTACCTAGTGGAAAACTTAACGAAACGTTCCCACTATGTCTTGAAGATACCGTTACGAAAGGTAAACTCGGCGACGGACAAGCAGAGTGGTATAAAGAAGGCTTATTTATAGGTTATCGTCATTACGATAAAAACCAACTTGACGTACTATATCCTTTCGGACACGGGCTTTCTTACGCGCAATTTGAATACTCGAATTTAGCGATAGAAAAGAAAGGCGATTATGAATACACCGTATCTTACGATATTAAAAACGTATCCGACGTAGATGCAAAAGAAGTTTCGCAAGTATACGTTAAAGACGTATTTTCGTCAGTAGTTCGCCCGATAAAAGAACTTAAAGGTTTTTCAAAAGATTTGATTAAAGCGGGGGAAACAAAAAGGGTAAGTATTGAACTAGATTACCGCTCTTTTGCATATTACAGTACCGTATTTGACGGTTGGACGGTTGAAAAAGGCTCGTTTATAATCGAAGTCGGTTCGTCGTCAAGAGATATAAAACTTTCAAAAGAAATAGTAATTGAATAACAAAAATAAAAAACGCACTTTCAAAGTGCGTTTTTTGTTAAAAATCAATTATGTCAAATTGTTTAGGTAGAGTTCCCGTTTTAGACTTTCTTCTACGGCATAAAAGCAGTTTAGCAACGGGTGGAACTAGCGGTATAAGTACGCGCCTATATCTATGCGTACGCTTACAATATTTTAAGTGTTTTGCGTCGGTTTTAATATAATCGATAATTTTTCTTATAACCGCGCCGTTATCGTATTTACTGCGCTTAATAATGTAAATAATTTCACAAGATAGGGCAACCCTAATAGAGTGCGCGTAGTGGATAACGTCGGGGCGGTTTTCGTAAGCGTCTTTTAGAATATTGTTAAGGCTAAAATACGCGTCTAACTTATATTCGTTAAACGGCATATGTACTAAACTGTTTTTTCTTTGAACGTAAAGATAAGTTAGCCAATGTATAAGCACGGTTTTTTGCGCGTGCTTAAAATATTTGTAATTAAAAAGCGAATCTTCGTTGTATCTGCAACCGTCTAAAAAACGTACGTTATGTTCACGGATAACGTTACCCGAATACATTTTATTCCAAACGGAAAACTCAAATTTAAGTTGCGCAAGAAATTCTTCAAGCGCTACTTTATTGTCAAATTCTTCCGTTGGTACGTCTTCTGGAACAGCAAATCTAAAAGTTTCGTATGCTTTGCCTTCTGGAACTTTTAAATAATCTATAACCGCCGTATCTGCGCCACAAGCATTGACGTGTTGCTGTAAAAGTTCAAGGTGATAGGGGGAGTACATATCGTCCGAATCCAAAAAAGTGATAAATTCACCTTGTGCGTTATCTATACCGATATTTCTTGCCGTTGAAACACCCGCGCCGTTAGCCTGTAAAATTTTATATTTAGGATTATTTTCTGCGTGCGCCGATAAAATTTTAAAAGTATCGTCCGTGCTTCCGTCGTCAACCATTAAAAATTCTACGTTTTCATAAGTTTGTGCGTCTAAACTTTTTAAGCAATTACTTAAAAAGATTTGTGAATTGTGGCAGGGCACTACTACGCTGATAAGCGGTAAATCTTTCATAACTTCTTCCTGTAATTAAATAAACAAATCTTTCACGATTGTTATAACCATATCTTTCATAACAGTATAATCAATATAATCGTGTTTGTCAAATACGTATTCGTGTGAAAATGACTGTATTATGTCCATAGCAAAATGAATTTTTTCCAAAGCGTGATCAATATTAACGCCAAGGTTAGAGAATTTTTTTGCAATTTTTAACGTGATTGCGTCTTCCAAAGCGATAAATTGCGCGCCAACTGCTTCGTCAGAACCAGCCATCGAGTGCAACGCTTCGTGAATTTTACGATTATTTTTATGCGTTTTAATCGCCATATCAATAATTTTTGATATTATCGTATCAAAATCGACGGGAACGGTAAGGTTATCAAACATTTTTAAGAATGGGTCAAAAACCCGTTCAATATAAATTTCAAGTACGCAAATTAAAATATCGCGTTTATCGCGGAAATAGCCGTAAACGATACCCGTTGAAACGCCTGCGCGCTTTGCAATTTCGGCAGTATTAGTGCCGTAATAGCCAACTTCTGAAAATAATTGATAGCCAGCGTCGATAATTCTATTTTTCTTTTCAATAGACCGCTCTTGTTGCGGTTCCCTTACCACGTTTTTCATATATTCTATATTGTATAACAAACGCGCGATATTGTCAAGCGAAAAAAATTTTTAAAAAAATTGAAAAAAGTTTCACATTTTGATTGACATTGTCGAATATAAATGGTAATATGTTAGCGTTAAATCTGAAATTTATTTCACATTTTATTTTACGGGAGGATTTATGAAAAAAACACTTGATAAGTTTTCCATAGGTGAAAGCGGTGTCGTCGTAGCCGTTGATGGTGAACGCAAAATTAAAAGAAGGCTTTATGATATGGGCATAACTAGTGGTGCGGAAATTTATTTGAGAAAAAAAGCACCTCTTGGCGATCCTATTGAAGTAACGGTTAGAAGTTATGAATTATCGCTTCGTAATTCCGAAGCGGCGTGCATTACTTTGGAGGTTAAAACTAATGCTTAGATTTGCTTTGGCGGGTAATCCAAATAGTGGTAAAACTACGCTTTTTAACAGTTTGACAGGATCAACCGCTCACGTTGGTAACTGGCCGGGAGTAACGGTAGATAAAAAAGAAGGTGTTTATAAAAAATGCGCTGAACCTATTGCAATCGTAGATTTGCCGGGTATATATTCTTTGTCGCCGTATACACAAGAAGAAGTTATTGCAAGAAATTATATATTAGATGAAAAACCAGATTGTGTAATTAACATTATTGATGCAACAAATTTGGAAAGAAATTTATATCTTACTACGCAAATTTTAGAAATTGACGTTCCTGTCATTTTAGCGCTTAATATGATGGATGCAGTTGAAAAGCGCGGTGATAAAATTGATGCTTCGGAACTTGAAAAAAGACTAGGAATTCCCGTGGTAAAAATTTCTGCATTAAAAAGTACTGGGCTTGACAAGTTAATGGAACGCGCGTACGAAACTTGCAAAAAACCACGCGTAGGAAAAACAGTTATAGAAGACAGCGCTTTAAAACATTTAATAGGTGACGTAAAAATTGCGCTTGAAGGGCAAGGCGTTCTTAATCCAACTTTCCATGCAGTAAAGTTAGCCGAACTTGACGAACTTGAAGTTCTTATGCATAAAGATACGGTCAATATGGTTGAAGCGTTTAAGAAAACGCATAAGGACGAAATTTTTGGGGACGATTTTGAAGCGCTTGTTGCAGATGCAAGGTATAAGTACATAACTAAATATTTTTCACCTGCGCTTAAAAGAAAAAACGAAGAAAAGTTTACCGTTACCCCGTCTGATAAAGCAGATAAAATTTTAACGCATAAAATATGGGGTATACCTATATTTTTGGTCGTATTATTCGCTATTTTTCACCTAACGTTTTCAGAAAACTTATTTTTCCTTGGCGGACTTTTGCCCGAAGGTTGGGTGTCTTTTGAAGGCACGGCGTTTGAAGGTGTGTTTGGTGTGGAAGGAATTAACTCTCCTGGCGTTATGCTGATGGGTGTTATGGAAGTTATAACTACGGCATTGTCAGAAGTAGTGTCGGGTTGGTTATCAACTTCACCCGAATGGGTTTCAGGACTAATTTGTGATGGCGTACTTGGTGGTATTTTTGCAATTTTAGGTTTTTTGCCACAAATTTTGGTACTGTTTTTATTCTTCTCAATATTAGAAGATAGCGGATATATGGCTCGTATAGCATTTATACTTGATCGTGCGCTTCGTAAATTTGGCTTGTCTGGTAGAGCGTTTTTACCTATGATAATGGGTTTTGGTTGTTCTGTGCCAGCAATGATAAATACAAGGACACTCGCAGACGAAAAAGAAAAACTTGCTACCGTAAGGGTTATTCCATTTTTTAGTTGTGGCGCAAAACTACCTATTTTAACTGCCGTTGCAGGTGCTATCGTAATGCATTTTGGGGTAGGTAACGTTGACGTGATAACTTACGGTATGTACATAGTTGGTATAATTACTGCGCTCGTTGCCGTTATATTAATGAGAGAAACGACCCTAAAAGGCGACACTCCGCCGTTTATAATGGAATTACCAGCATACCACGCACCGCAATTTAAAAATTTAATAATGCTTTTATGGGATAAAGCAAAACACTTTATTCAAAAAGCGTTTACAATCATACTTGCTTCTACTATCGTAATTTGGGTTATAAGCCATTTTGATTTTGGGTGGAATTATCTTACAGATGATAAAATGCAAGAAAGTATTTTAGGTGGTTTAGGTAGGCTTATTCAACCGTTATTTACACCGCTTGGTTTTGGTAGTCAGTTAAAGGCTGTGGGTTGGGTATTTGCAGTTGCCGCTATATCTGGACTTATTGCAAAAGAAAACGTCGTGTCAACACTCGGCACTCTTGCGGCTTGTCTAATATCGGGCGCAATTATCGACGTTGAAGCCGATGGTGGCGTAGGCGCAGTTGCAATAATGATTAGAGAAACGGGAATAACTTTACCTGCATTACTTGCGTTTATAGCGTTTAATATGACGACGATACCGTGCTTTGCTGCCGTTGCTGCGGCAAAAGGTGAAATGCCAAATAAATCGGCGTTTAAGTGGACGATTTTGTTTTGGATTGTAACGTCATATATAGTTTCTTCTGCCGTATATTTAATAGGTACTGCTTGGTGGACGGCGTTTATATACGTTGCGGTAGCGGTTTTAGTAGGTGCTATGATAAAATTATATAACAAAAAAAGAAGTAATAAGGAAAAAAATTAAAATGCAACCTATTGAGATTATTGTTATAATTGCTTGCGTTGTTATCGTTGCAGGGGTAATAGTAAAATCTATTATTGATAAAAAGAAAGGTAAAACGTCTTGCGGGTGCGACTGTTCAAAATGTTCGGGTTGTTCGTCTTGCAAAGTTAGGACAAATAAAGAAGATACAAACAAATTATAATAGATCGCTTATCAGATAAACCCCGCGGTAAAAATTTCCGTGGGGTTTATCACAACTATTGAATTTTTTTAAGTTTAGTGGTATACTGTATTTAACACGAAAAGGAACGGAAAAAATTATGCTGAAAAAATTTTCAGTCGGGGGCATGACTTGTTCTGCTTGCTCGGCAGGGATTGAAAGAAACGTTAGTAAACTTGACGGTGTAAATTCGGTAGCGGTATCGTTAATTGAAAAAATGATGACCGTGGATTTTGACGAAAACGCCGTTTCGGCAGAAAAAATTATTGCAGTAGTTGAAAAACTCGGCTATATGGCAGGGGAATACGGCAAAAAGAAAGAAGATAAGTTTGCGGACGCAAAAAAGATAAAAAAACGCTTTTTTATTTCACTTGCTTTTTTATTACCGTTAATGTATTTGTGTATGGGGGCAATGTTTTCTGCGCCACTGCCTAACAAAAAAATTAACTTTGCTTTGCAGTTTGTTTTAGCAACCGTTATATTAGTATTAAACCGTAAATTTTTTATTAACGGCGTAAAAGCGGTTTTGAATAAATCACCTAATATGGATACGCTTGTTTCGCTTGGTTCTACCGCGGCGTATGTTTACAGTATAGTGGTAACGGTATCGCTTTACGTCGGCGCGTCAAATCCGTCGCATACTTTTTTTGAATCGTCCGCAATGGTAGTAACTTTGGTAACGCTTGGGAAATGGCTTGAAGAACTTTCAAAAATTAGAACGGGCGACGCAATAGATAAACTTGGCAACCTACTTCCAAAAACGGCAACGGTTATAGTTGACGGCAAAGAAAAAACGGTCTTAACTTCCGAAATTAAGGTTGGCGACGTGGTTTTATTAAAAGCAGGTGAGTACGTTTCCGTTGACGGTACTATTATTGAAGGCTCGGCAGGCGTTGATAAATCGGCAATAACTGGTGAAAGTATCCCCGTCGAAGTGTCAGTCGGGGACGAAGTTACTTCTGGCAGTATACTAAAAGACGGATATTTGCATTTGCGCGCGGAAAAAGTAGGCGAACAAACGTTATTTTCAAAAATCGTTGAAATCGTAAGGACGGCAGGAGCAAGCAAAGCGCCCATACAAAAGTTTGCGGATAAAGTTTCGGGCGTTTTCGTGCCTATCGTAACCCTTATTGCAATAATTACTTTTGCCGTTTGGATAATAATTTCTGGCGAACTGGCAACGGCGTTTAATTTTGGCATAACCGTACTAGTAATTTCTTGTCCGTGTGCGCTGGGGCTTGCAACGCCCGTAGCGGTTATGGCGGCGACGGGTAGGGCAGCGTCTTACGGAATATTGTTTAAGAACGCAGAAGCGCTTCAAAACGCATGTAAAATAAATTGCGTGCTTCTTGATAAAACCGCAACAATAACCGTAGGTAAACCAAAAGTAACAGACTATATTAACTTTACAGGCGAAGCGGACGAAGTGTTGTTTCCGATAGTTTCCGCATTAGAGAGTAAATCTGGTCATCCGCTTGCCGAGAGTGTAGTAAGTCATTGTGGCGAAAGCGATAAAAAAGTAGAAGATTACGAATACGTTTTAGGCAAAGGAATTATAGGCACGGTTGACGGCGTAAAATATTATTTAGGTAATAGAGAACTTTTACCGCCAGATATCGATATGCAATCGTTTTCTTTCGACAATTTAGAAGGTAAAACCGTTTTATATTTTGCTGATGAAATTCAACTCGTTTCCGTTTTCGGGGTTGCTGATTACGTTAAAGAAGACAGCAAGTCCGCAATAGACGAATTACACCGTAAGAACGTCAAAACGGTTATGATAACGGGTGATAATCAAAGCGCGGCAAAGCGCATTGCCGACGAAGTAGGCATTGAGGAATTTGAAGCCGACGTACTTCCGCAAGATAAATACGCAATAGTTGAAAAATATAAAAGCCAAGGCTATTTTACAGCA
>JAFVTK010000134.1 GCA_017503265.1 Clostridia bacterium
AACCAAATGGTTAACTTCTTGGGTATTATGCAAAACGAATGGGCAGGTGCGCAAGCGTTCTCGTCGTTCGATACCTATCTTGCACCGTTCGTAAAGGTAGATAAACTCACTTACAAAGAAGTTAAACAATGCATACAATCCTTTATTTACGGCGTAAATACTCCGTCAAGATGGGGTACTCAATCTCCGTTTACCAACATTACCCTTGACTGGGTAGTTCCTAACGACCTTGCTGAAATGAATGCAATCGTCGGCGGAAAAGAAATGGACTTTAAGTATAAAGATTGCGTAGAAGAAATGGCAATGGTAAACAAAGCCTTTATCGAAATTATGATTGAAGGCGACGCTAACGGTAGGGGCTTCCAGTATCCTATTCCGACCTATTCAATTACCCGCGACTTTGACTGGTCTGAAACTGAAAACAACAAATTATTGTTTGAAATGACTGCAAAATACGGTACTCCGTATTTCTCTAACTATATCAACAGCGATATGGAACCGAGCGACGTTCGTTCTATGTGCTGTCGTCTCCGTCTTGACCTTCGTGAACTCCGCAAAAAGTCTGGTGGTTTCTTCGGTAGTGGTGAAAGCACGGGTTCTATCGGCGTAGTAACCATTAATATGCCTAGAATTGCTTACCTTTCTAATACGGAAGAAGAATTCTACGAAAGATTGAAGAAGATGATGGACATCTCTGCGCGTTCGCTTAAAGTTAAGAGAGATACCGTAACCAAACTTTTGGAAGCAGGACTTTATCCTTACACCAAGAGATATCTTGGAACGTTTAACAACCACTTCTCGACTATCGGTCTTGTCGGTATGAACGAAGCCTGCCTTAACGCAAAATGGATTCAAAAAGATCTCACTAATGCAGAAGCACAAAACTTTACCAAAGACGTGCTTAACTTTATGAGAAATAAACTTTCTGATTATCAAGAAATGTACGGCGACCTTTACAATTTGGAAGCAACGCCTGCCGAATCAACTTCTTTCCGTCTTGCAAAACACGATAAAAAGCGTTATCCCGATATTATCACGGCATCAGATACCGACCAAACGCCTTACTATACCAACAGTTCGCACTTGCCCGTTGGATATACTGACGACATTTTCTCGGCACTCGATATTCAAGACGAATTGCAAACTCTCTACACTTCGGGTACTGTTTTCCACGCGTTCCTTGGACAAAAACTCCCCGACTGGAAGTCTGCGGCTAATCTCGTTAGAAAGATTGCGGAAAATTATAAATTACCCTATTATACGATGTCGCCAACCTATTCGGTTTGTGCTGACCACGGATATATTTCCGGCGAAGTTTACGAGTGCCCGACTTGCGGTAAAAAGACCGAAGTTTATAGCCGTATAACTGGTTACTATCGTCCTATCCAAAACTGGAACGACGGTAAGAGAAAAGAGTTTGAAGATAGAAAAGAATACGATATCGTAAATTCTAAATTCACCGCAAAATCGGTTGATGCGTGCGCTTGCAAAAAAGAAGAAGCCGCTAAACCCGAACTTGACGGACCTGTTCTTTTCACAAGAAACGGTTGTCCCAACTGCAAAACAAGCAAAATGATGCTTGATAAAGCAGGGGTTAAGTACTCGGTAATCAACGCCGAAGAAGAAAAAGACTTAACCGTTAAAATGGGCGTTAAAAAAGCGCCGACGTTGTTAGTTCCTAACGGTAACGGTTACGACGTTTACGACAACGCAAGTGAAATAAGAAAATATATCGAGAGTAAAAACTAATGTATGACTTAATAGTTATAGGCGCAGGCGCGGCAGGCATGACCTCCGCGCTATACGCTTTAAGAAATAATAAAACCGTTCTCGTTTTAGAGAGTGAAAGTCTAGGTGGTCAAATTGCAACTTCACCAAGACTTGAAAATTATCCGTCAATTAAAGTAATTAGCGGTGAACAGTTTGCCGATAATCTTTTCGATCAAATAACTTCGCACGGCGCGGAAGTGGAAATTGAAAAAGTTACGGGAATAGAAAAACTTGGCGAAGGCAATTTTAAGGTTAAAACTGAATATAACGAATATTCTGCAAAAAGCGTTATAATTGCATCTGGCGTTAAGCATAAACATCTCCGCACGAAATCTGATAGAGAAGATTTGGTTGGTAAAGGCGTTTATTACTGCGCACTTTGCGACGGACCTTTTTATAAGGGACAAGAAGTTGCCGTTATCGGCGACGCAAACACCGCGCTTCAATACAGCATTTTGCTTTCTAGTTATTGTAAAAAAGTTTACGTTTATACGTTATTTGATAAATTCTTTGGCGATAAGGCGCACGTTAAAGCCTTATTTTCAAAAGATAATATTGAGTGGAGACCTAATACTAGCGTAATCGATTTTATCGGGGATAACGAACTTAAAGCAATTGAATATAAGGACGCGGACGGCAATATAAAAACGCACGAACTTCCCGCGGTTTTCGTTGCAATCGGTCAAATCCCTGACAATAAAGCGTTTGAAAATTTAGTTGACATTGATAAAATGGGTTATATAATATCTGACGAAACCTGTAAGACAAAAACAGAAGGTTTATTCGTTGCTGGCGATTGCCGTACGAAAGCCGTAAGACAAGTTTCAACCGCAATTTCCGACGGCGCTATTGCAGCGACCAACGCAAGTTTATATGTTGAAAGTCTTGACGTGTAAAAACCGTATATGTAAATAATTGAAAATTTGATTATAAGTTTATAAATTAAACCCCCTTGTAGACAACTACAAGGGGGTTTAATTTATTTGGTTACAAAAATTTCTTCAATTCCGTAATAATGAAAACAACGTATTGCGTCGTCGTCTATTTTTTCGCCACAAACAAGTATCGGAACGGCGGGTGGGCAACTTACCGAAGCGCTTGCAAGTATTTTGCCTTTGGCTTCTTTAACGCTAATTTTTTCACACTCAGATAGAGTTGCTTGCCGTATATCCGTTACTTTTATAGGGCGGTTTAGTTTTGGGGGAAAGGTTTTTATTTTTTCTTTCTTTGGTATAGATAAAAGCGCGTTTTTTAATCGTTCAAGGTTAACGTCAGGCGTTAACATTAGCACAGTATAATCAGGGTCGTAAAACTCGCATACTAAGCCCTTATTTTTAAGTACTTGGTTAAATTCTTGACCTGTATAGCCGTAAGATTTGGTATTAACGGTAATCTTTAAAGGCTCGTTACCGACTAAAACGTAACCTGCGCCTAAAAGTTCGTTTTTGAGCGCGTTTACTTGATTGACGTAACCCAAAAGTTTTTCTTTATAACCGTCCGCAAGATAAGCGTTAAGGATATCAAGCGATTGTAAAATTAAATAAGACGGGCTAGTAGAGCCGAATAACGCCATAGCGTCTTTGACTTGACGCGCTAAATTTTCGGGCAAATTTTTTGATAAATGCAAGTATGCACCGCCAGTAAGGCAGGGCAGGGTTTTATGTGCAGAATCGCAACACATATCCGCGCCGAGATCGATAGGGTGAAGTGATGGTTGCAAAAATTTCAAATACGCGCCGTGCGCGTTGTCAACGAGCAGTAAAATATTGCGTGCTTTTAAAACCTTTGCTATTTCTTTAACGTCCGTTACGTTTCCTAAATAATCAGGCGAAGTAAGGTACACCGCGCAAGGTGTGTTTTTTTGATTGTCCAAAAATTCGCTTAAACTTTTTGCGGTAATTTTACAGGTTAAATAATTTTCTTCCGTTGGCGAATAAATCCAGTTTACGTCAAATCCGATAAGCGCAGCGGCGCTTATAAAAGACTTATGCGCGTTTCTGCCCGCGGCAATTATGGGCGCAAGACCCGTTTCTTTTGCGTGTTTAATTGCAAGAAAAAGCATTGTCTTTATTGCTAGTGAACAGCCTTCGGTAGAGTAAAAGGTGCGCGCGCCAAACAGTTGAGAAGCGTTATTTTCGCTTTCTGCAATTATTCCGTCCGCACCGTAAAGGTCGTCCGCGCCGTCTACTTCGGTAACGTCAAACTTTTCAAAGCCAAAATATGCGTTCCCTTTATGACCGGGCATATGCAGTCTTAACGGTGCGCTCTCTATATATTCGTTTATAAAATCGCGAATAGGGGTTTTCATAATTATTCTTCCGAAACTGCTTTGTCAACGGCAACGGTGATAGCGCACTCCATCCTTTTGCGGAAAAGTTTGCAACCGTATTCATATACGCCCTTAACAGAGCCCGTAGAGTGGTAAGCGTTTGCCGCACAGCCACCCGAGCAATAAAGTTTTGCCCAACAGTCTTTGCACTCTTTGCGCGCGTAAACGTTGCAAGCCATAAATTCGTCTTGCACGGCGACGTTTGAAACTCCATTAAAAATATCGCCGAGTTTAAACTTTTCTTCACCTACGAATTGATGGCAGGGGTAAAGGTCGCCCCAAGGCGTAACCGCCATATATTCCGTGCCAGAACCACAACCAGAGATACGTTTATATATACAAGGACCACCGGCAAGGTCTATCATATAATGATAAAAGGTAAACGGCTTGCCGTCTTTATTTTTCTTCATCATAAGCGTTGCAAGGCGTTCGTATTGTTCAAGAACTATCGGTAAATCTTCTTCGGTAAGTTCAGACGGGTCGCCTTTGGCGCATACGACGGGTTCCATAGATAGTTCGTTAAAACCTAAATCAAGCATAGTTTTAATATCTTCTAAAAAGTCGGGGTTATGGTGCGTAAAAGTTCCGCGCATATAATAATTTTTCCCGTCCCGCGCTTTAACTAGTTTTTGGAATTTTGGAACTATTTTTTCCCAACTGCCATTGCCAGCGTAATCTACGCGGAAACGGTCGTGCACGTCCTTTCTTCCGTCAAGGCTTAAAACGACGTTGCTCATTTCTTTGTTCGCAAACTCTATAACGTCGTCGTCTATAAGCACACCGTTAGTAGTAAGCGTAAAACGGAAATTCTTGCCCTTTTCTTTTTCGATACTGCGCGCGTATGCGACCAGTTTTTTAACCACGTCAAAATTCATAAGCGGTTCGCCGCCGAAAAAGTCTACTTCTAGATTGCGTCGCGTACCCGAATTTTCAATAAGAAAATCAAGCGCGCGTTTACCCACTTCATAACTCATAACCGCGCGGTCGCCGTGGTAGTTACCTTGACTTGCAAAGCAGTACGAGCAATTAAGGTTACAAGTATGCGCGACGTGTAAACACAACGCCTTAACTACGCCTGCCGTCTTTTCTTTAAATTTTCCAGCCATAGGCTCAAAAGTATCGGGGGTAAAAAGTTTGCCGTCGTTTTTGAGCGCTTCTATTTGCGCATAGCACTCTTCAACGTCTGATTTTTTTACGTCTTGGCTTTTATGTTTTTCATAAACGGTGGAAATTGCCGTTTCTTTATCGTTATTTTCAAACAGGGCGATAAGGTCGTAAGCCATTTGGTCAACTGCGTGTACTGCGCCAGAGCATACGTCCAAAACGATATTATAACCGCCAAGTTGATATTGATGTATCATTTAAGTCTCCTGATAAGAATAAAAATGCCGCCTTTCGAGGCGGCGTTTTCAGCAATTAAAATTATTTGCTTTCCTTGGTGTTTTCACACTTTTGATTTGCGATACCGCAACTGGTTTTACAAGCGGATTGGCAAGAAGTTTGGCACTCGCCACAACCGCCTTTTTTAGCGCTTTCGCAAAGATTACGGGTAGCAATGGTTTTAATATGTTTCATTTTAAGTTCCTCCGTTAATTTTGTTTGTTATATCAAAATTATATCACTATCGACAATAAATGTCAATGTAAATATATAACTTTGTTTATACTTTTATTCTTGTAAGGTTTACAAATTAGTATCCGCGCAAATAAACGCGTTCAATATAATTTGAAAGTATATCCTTAAACTCTGTCGCATCATCTATTGAAACTTCGTTTAAACCGCTTGAAATACAACTGTCGCTGTCTTTAAATTTTTGTAAAAAATATTTGTTTGCGCCTTTAATCCATTTACCTATGCGAACGATATTTTCCTGTTTGTGATGCTCTTTAATGAGAGTGGTGCGAAATTCGTAATCGGCTTTACCGCTCAAAAAATATTCTACACTCTTTTCGACCTTTGAAGTGTCGAATTTATCAAATCCTATAATCGAAGCGTAACCTGTTAAATCGTTTTTAATATCCATTGCGAAATAATCGCAAAGACCGTTTTCGTTGAGTGATTTTATAATCTCTGGATTAGTGCCGTTAGTATCTAATTTAATTTTATAGCCAAGTGCTTTTACTTTTTCGCAAAATAAAGGTAAATCTTTTTGTAAGGTTGGCTCTCCGCCCGAAATGCAAAGTCCGTCAAGCACGCCTTTTCTTTTTACTAAATAAGATAAAATATCGTCTTCGGGTATAGCGGGTAAATTTTCCCACGATAAAACTAGCGGAGAATTGTGGCAAAATCCGCACTTAAAATTGCAACCTGCGGTAAAAACCGTAGCGGCAACTAATCCGTCGTAGTCCACGAGAGACATTTTTTCTAAACCCGAAATTTTCATTTGCGCTCCTTTTTAACTTTAATATTATACCTTGTTTACAATAAACTTGTCAAATAAATGTAATTATGTTATTATAATCTAAACGGTTCGATAAAAGGAGAAGAAAAATGAAAGCGGTAATTCAGCGCGTTTTAGACGCTAACTTAAAAGTAGACGGAAATCTTATATCGGAAATAGGGTTCGGCTACGTTATTTTTTTAGGGGTTATGAAAGGCGATACGACCGAGCAAGCCGATTATATGATAAAGAAAATTCCACCTATGCGCATATGTGAAGATGAGAACGGCAAAATAAATAAATCCATTTTAGACGTTGGTGGCGAAATTTTACTCGTTTCGCAATTTACGCTTGCGGCAAATACTTCGCACGGGAATCGTCCTGACTTTTTGGCGGCGGAAACACCCGATAAGGCAAACGAACTTTATCTTTACGTTGCGGAAGGGTTAAAAAAACAAGGCGTTCCCGTAAAACTTGGCGTATTTGGTGGCGATATGAAAATAAATCAAACAAACGACGGTCCGTTTACGGTTATACTCGAAAAGTAGTAAAATCTTTGTGTTTATTTTATGATTTTAATTGACATTACTTTTTAGTTGTATTAAACTAATAATTAGCGAATAAACGTGTCGTTATTTTTTATTAACGGCAAATAAAGGAGATAAAAATGAGCGATAAAATTTTGAAAGTTGGTTATGCACGAGTAAACATCAACCCACCTATGGGTATTGACGTTACGGGTTATTATAAAGTTCGTAAAGCGGATGGCATTTTAGACGACCTAGAAATTGTTGCAACCGCTTTTAACCAAAACGGAAAAACAGTTCTTATTATTTCAGTCGATAACTGTGGCATCAAAAAGGAAGTTATCAATGAGTTCAAAGCAAAAATTACTGAAAGAACGGGCGTTCCTGCCGAGGCAATATATATTCATGCAACCCACACCCATACTGGTCCAAGAGTTGTTCCCGTAGCGGAAGATCAACTTCAAGCAGATTATAAAGTATTATTGTTTAGTAGAATTGCAGACGTTGCGCAATTTGCTATCGAAGACCTTAAACCTGCAAAAATGGGTTATGGCGTTGGTGAAGCAAAGAAGGTTGCATTTATCCGTCGTTATAAAATGAAAGACGGCTCTACTAAAACTAACCCTGGTGTTAACAATCCCGATATCGTTGCACCTGTCGGTGAACTTGACGAAAGCGTTAACGTTGTTCGTTTTGATAGGGAAGGTGCTGAAACGGTTGTTTTGGTTAACTTTGCAAACCACCCCGACGTTGTTGGTGGAAACAAAATTTCTTCCGACTGGCCTGGTCTTGCTAGAAGATTTGTTGAAAAAGCAATCGACAACACCAAATGTATTTTCCTTAACGGCGCGCAAGGCGACGTAAACCACGTTAACGTTCACCCCACCAAGGGCGACTTTAACGATATGTTTAACGACTTTGACGGTTGTTCGCGTGGTTACGGACACGCAAGACATATTGCGCGCGTTGTAACGGGTGCAGTTTTAAGCGTTTACGACAAGGTTGAATACGTTGACGTTGACGATATTAAATATTCGTTAACTTACCTTCAAGTTCCCGTAAACAAGGCAGATCCCAAAGATTTGCCACTTGCTCATAAGTATAACGATTTACATAAGGCGGGTCGCGACGACGAAATTCCGTTTAAGGCTATGATGCTCACTACCGTAGTTGCAGAAGCAATTAGGATGGTTAGACTTGAAAACGAACCTGAATTCTATAATTTACCTTTCGGCGCGGTTGCTATCGGCAAAGTTGCTCTTTTCGGTATTCCTGGCGAACCATTTAACGCTATCGGTAGAGGTATAAAAGAAGCAAACGGTTGGGATATGATTATTCCTACCTGCAATACCAACGGTTCAGAAGGCTACTATCCGATGCAAGACTCTTACGACGAAGGCGGATATGAAGCGCGTACTTCAACCTTTAAGGCAGGAACGGCTGAAAAAATTATTGCTGACGGCGTAAAAATTCTCGACGGTATGAGAAAATAATTACGTTAATTAAAAGCGGGAAAATTTTCCCGCTTTTTTTACGCGCTTTTTTACGCTTAAAAAGGTGTTAAAAAACCGTTGACAAAATATTTGGATTATGATAAAATAAAACCCGTTAAAGGCGTTGAAGAAGAGGGCGCGTTATAACCGAAGCGTAGAGAAACGGCGGTTGGTGCAAGTCGTTGTGAGGTTTTCCGTGTTGTAACTTTTGAGCCGAGAGGAAGAAAACTTTTTATAAAGTGAGTAGAACTTCTCCGTGATTGCTGCGTGAAGGCATAAGAGTTGATGGACTCTGAGTGGCAGTTAAACTGCAATTTGAGTGGTACCGCGGGTGCATAAGCGCTCGTCTCAAAGTAACAACTTTGGGGCGGGTTTTTTTTCGCCCACAGGAGGTAGTTATGGAACAAATGACAGGTCTTGATTTTAAGATTAAAGAGATGGCGGGGCGTATACGCGAACTCCGTCAGATTGAAAATCTTTCAGTTGAGCAAATGGCTGAAAAAACGGGTGTTTCCGTTCAAGAATACGTAGAGTGTGAAAACGGTAATAAGGACTTAAACTTTGCTTTTATTTACCGTTGTTCTTTGGCGCTCAACGTAAACGTTACCGATATTATCGAAGGTTACAGCCCTAAACTTAAAGGCTACACGGTAACTCGTTACGGTGCAGGTCAAAAGATTGCGCAAGCGCACGGTATGACTTATTATAACCTTGCTTACGCTTTCCAAAACCGTATTGCAGAGCCACTTTACGTTAGAAGCGTTTATAAAGAGGACGCGCAAGGTAAAGACATTGAACTTACCACGCACGCTGGGCAAGAATGTGATATCGTCGTTGACGGTTATCTTATGGTTCAAATCGGCGAACATAAAGAGATTTTAGGACCGGGCGACAGTATTTATTACGATTCGGATACTCCGCACGGTATGATTGCCGTTAACGGACGAGACTGCGTTTTTTATGCAATCGTATTAAATCCTACGGGTGAGCCTATACCTGAACTTTCGCATAGCAAAATTATAAATGCGCCCGTTGCTAAAAAGACGGTTAAAGACGAAAAAGATCGTATTTATAAAAAATATATCGACGTTATCGAAGACGAAGATGGAACGCCTACGTCAATTAAGTTTAAGAATACGGAAAAGTTCAACTTTGCATTTGATTTGGTTGACGCGCTTGCTGAACGCGAGCCTGATAAACTTGCAATGTTGCATATTTCAAGAGATAAAACCGAGCGTAGATTTACTTTTAACGATATAAAGAAGGAATCTGCAAGATGCGCAAATTATTTTAAGTCTATCGGAATTAAAAAGGGTGATAAGGTTATGCTTGTATTAAAGCGCCATTATCAGTTCTGGTTTGCTATGATAGGTCTTAATAAACTCGGCGCGGTTGCAATACTCGCAACTAACCAACTTCAAGAACACGATTTTGAATATAGGTTTAAGGCGGCTGGCGTTAAAGCAATCGTTTGTACTGCTGACGGCGATACCGCGCATCAGGCTGAAATAGCCGCTCAAAATTGCCCAGAACTAACGCATAAACTTATCGTCGGCGGACAAAGGGAAGGTTGGCGCAACTTTGACGAAGAATATCTTCTTTATAGTACGCACTTTAATCGCACCGCTGAAACTCCTTGTGGGGACGATCCGTTGCTTATGTTCTTTACGTCGGGTACTAGCGGTTATCCCAAGATGGCAATGCACAATCATAAATATGCTTTGGGACATTTCCATACGGCAAAATACTGGCATAACGTTGACCCTGACGGATTGCATTTTACCATTTCCGATACCGGTTGGGCAAAGTCAATGTGGGGTAAACTTTACGGTCAATGGCTGTGCGAAGCGGCGACTTTCGTTTACGATTTCGACCGTTTTGACGCTGCGGATATTTTACCTATGTTTGCTAAATATCATATTACTACTTTCTGCGCACCGCCCACAATGTTGCGTATGCTTATTAAGCAAGATTTAAGTAAATACGATTTTTCGTCAGTACGTCATATGTCTACGGCAGGCGAAGCGCTTAACCCCGAAGTTTACAGTCAGTTTGAAAAGTTGACGGGTTTACAAATTAAAGAAGGTTTCGGTCAATCTGAAACGACGATGCTTGTAGGCAACTTGGTAGGCAAACCGCATAAAGTTGGCTCAATGGGTAAGCCTGCGCCTATTTACGATATTGATATCGTTGATGAAAACGGCAATTCCGTCCCCGACGGTGAAGTTGGTGAAATAGTAGTTAACGTTAAAAACGGCGCGCCCTGTGGCTTGTTTACGGGGTATTATCGCGACGAAGAAAAGACCAAAGAAGTTTGGCACGACGGATTTTATCATACGGGTGATACGGCGTGGCGAGATGAAGACGGATTTTTCTGGTACGTTGGCCGTGTTGACGACGTTATTAAATCTTCGGGTTACCGCATAGGACCGTTTGAAATCGAAAGCGTTATTATGGAACTTCCGTACGTTTTAGAGTGCGGTGTTTCGGCAGAGCCTGACGAAGTACGCGGTCAAGTCGTTAAAGCAAGTATAGTGCTGGTTAAAGGTACTGAACCAACCGAAGAATTGAAAAAGGAAATTCAGGTTTACGTTAAATCTAAAACTGCACCTTATAAATATCCAAGAATTGTAGTTTTCCGTGACGAACTTCCCAAAACGGTAAGCGGAAAAATTCAAAGAAATAAACTTTAATAAAACAAAAAACTGCGTCGCTTTTTGCGACGCAGTTTTTATTTATGGTAATCTAATTATAATCAATTAAAATAACTTAAAACAATTTCAGCAATGATTTTTAAACCTATCGGAATGCTTTCTTTTTTAAGTTTCTCTTCACGCGTGTGCGCACCGTATGCGATATGTGAGCCAACGCATACCGAAGGTACGCCGAGCGACATAGGTATGTTTGCGTCGGTTGAACCTGAATTAATAACGCACTTTTGACCAGAATATTTTTCGCTGACCGATACTGCAAGGTTTACCATATAGTCAAGCGCATCTTTATTTACGTCTCCGCCACAAGGACGGTCGCCGATAAGTTTAACTTCAATTTCTGCTTTTCCGCTTTCTTTTGCTTTTTCAATTTCTTTATTAAAAAAGTTTTGCATAATAGCAAGGCAGTCCTTGTCGTCAGAGCGGTATTCGTAAAGCATTTTTGCTTCTTGCGCTATAGTGTTGACCGAAGTTCCGCCTTCGACTATCCCAACGTTATATGTGGTTTTGCAATTTTCTTTTTTAGGTACTTCGCATTTATATAAATTACAAATTAAATCACTCATAGCGGCAATAGCGTTGCGGTTGCCGAACGCACCGAACGAGTGTCCGCCTTCGGTAGTAAATTTAACTTCGTAGCGGTGTGAACCTACGCATCTATTTACAAGGTGAGTATAACTTCCGTCAAAGGTATAAACGGCGGAAATTCTACCCGCGTAATCTTTCATAATTTGTCTTATGCCTTTAAGGTTGCCAAGTCCTTCCTCGCAACTGTTTGCTAAAAACATAATTCCGCAAGGCGGTGTAAGGTCGTTTTCAATAACGTATTGAGCAACAGTCATAAGGCTGTTAAGGCAATCGGTGTCGTCGCCGATACCAGGGCAGTAAATATATTCGTCGTCTTCGCTGTACGGTAGCGGTGTGGTGTCGGGGAAAACCAAGTCTGTGTGCGCCATAAATACGACTATATCGTTTTTATCTTCGCAGTTAATCGGCACTAT
Organism: Clostridia bacterium; assembly: GCA_017503265.1. Classification (GTDB taxonomy): domain Bacteria; phylum Bacillota; class Clostridia; order Christensenellales; family Borkfalkiaceae; genus UBA1259. The sequence goes on from JAFVTK010000134.1 coordinate 12,212, forward strand.
AACGTTTTTGGCTTGGTCAACGATAACCTTTTTCGCGCCTATATTTTCAAACCATTTTTTAACGAATTCAACGCGCAAGTCTTCGTTTCCGCTGGGCGCAGGTATTTGAGCAAGTTCTTTTAAACGCGAAAACGTTTGTTCTTTCATATTATCAAGATATTTAATTACTTTTTCGTTTAATTCAAACATTATTTAACCTCTTTATTTAAGTTCGCTAAAATTATAGCACATAAAAAATTATAATACAAATGTTAATATCAAAATTTATTTAAAAGTATTATATTGTTGACCGAAACGAGCAATAATGATATAATTTATTCAATTCTATAACTTACAAACAAAGGAGAATAAAACAATGACTCTTGAAGGGAAGATAATTGATTTTCTTGGCGATAGTATTACGGAAGGCGTTGGAGTGGCTGATAGGGAAAATAATCGTTACGACAACGTGTTAAAAAAGACTTGTAATCTTAAAGCGACGTATAATTACGGAATCGGTGGTACAAGGTTTGCGCATCAAAGCGTACCTAGTGAAAAGCCTAGGCACGACCTTTGCTTTTGCGGTAGAGTTTACGACCTTAATAAAGATGCGGATATTATAGTCGTTTACGGTGGTGTAAACGATTATATCCACGGCGACGCGCCCATAGGAAAATGGGGCGACGCAACACCAGCAACCTTTTACGGTGCTGTAAGGTTTTTGATGAACTTCTTAAAAACGGAATACTCGGATAAAACCATAGTGTTTATGTCGCCTGCGCGTTTATCTTATAATGGTATAACTTGGGATAAGCCGTCTAATCGTCCGACCAAAAAATCTGATGCAATGCCACTTTTAGGTTATATTGAAATTATTAAAAAGACGGCGGAACTTTACGGTATACCCGTTTTAGATTTACACGAAAAGTTGGGCATAGACCCTATGAAAGACGAAGACAAAATAAAGTACACGTCAGACGGCCTGCATTTTAACGACGCAGGTCAGCACGTTATTGCTCAAAGACTTCGTGAATTTTTGCAAGCGTTATAATTTTTAGGTTGTTAATATGAAAAGAAAATTAGGTATCTTGGCAACGTGTATTTGTGACGCAGACCCCGTAGAAACGCTTGATAAAATAAAAGAGCACGGGTTTGATTGTTTTTTTACGGAACTTAAAGATATAGATTATACTTTGATGCTAAAAGAAAAAGCGGAAAGTTTGGGGCTTGATTATGAATTTATCCACGCGCCTTGGGGCGGGATTAACGAAATTTGGACGAAAAGAGAAACTCCGCAAATATTTAACGATTACATTAGAACGATAGACGTGGCAAGTAAAGCAAACGTCAAAACTATAATAATGCATTTATCTAGCGGTGAAGACGCGCCGTGTGTTTCTGATATAGGCTTTAAAAGGTTTGACGATTTGGTTGAGTATGCCGAAAAGAAAAACGTCGTGATAGCGTTTGAAAACCAAAGAAAGTTAGGAAACCTTTCGTGTATATTTGAACGCTATCAAAACGCGTCTAACGTGGGTTTTTGTTTTGATAGCGGACACGAACATTGTTTTACTGTAAACGTACCATTTTTGAGTTTTTATGCCGATAAAGTTATTTGTACGCATATTCACGATAACTTTGGCAAAAAAAGCGGGGACGTGCATTTGTTGCCGTTTGACGGAAATTGTGATTATAACGCTATGATGAAGCGACTTAACGCAGTAGAATATGGCGGTTCGCTCATGCTGGAAGTAAACAATAAAAGATACCAAAATTTATCGGTAGACGAATTCTTAAACCAAGCGTTTAATAGAATACAGTTAATATCAAATATGTAAAAAAGCATGTAAAAAAGGCACTCCGAATAGGAGTGCCTTTGCCTTTAACTTTAATTAAGATAAAATCACTAGTAAAAGAAGTAAAAAGTCAACGACAAAATAACCGGGAAGATTTTTCTTGGCGGTAAGAGAAGGGGCAAGATACGTTGTAAAGAAAAGATAAACTATTATTCAGCGGGTTTAGCCTTTTCTTCTTCAAACGTGGTGAGAATAACTTTAATAAGTTCTTCTCTCGTTTCGGTTTTAATGGGGTGAGCGATATCTTTATATTCGCCGTCGCCAGTTTTTCTGCTGGGCATAGCGATAAAGTAACCTTCGTTGCCTTCAATGACTTTAATGTCGTGTACAACGAAGCAATCGTCAAAAGTTACCGAAGCGACTGCTTTTAATTTGCTATCGTCTTTTTTAACGATACGCACTCTTACGTCTGTGATTTTCATCTTAAATACCTACCTTATCAATATTACATATATTTTAGCACACAATTTAACCGTTTTCAACAGTTTTTTAAAAAAAATCGATAAAAATTTAAACTTTTTAGGCTTTTTTACCACTTTTTTGCATAAATTACCGTATGGAACAAAAATTTTTATCTTCAAATTATAAAAACGTACATTTTATAGGTGTCGGTGGCGCAGGTATGAGTGGACTTGCCAAGCATTTATTAGGACAAGGTTTAAAGGTTAGTGGAAGCGATATATCAGAAACTGACCTTACTAACGAATTAATAAACTTGGGTGCAAACGTCAGTTTTAAGCACTTGCCTGCAAACGTAAAAAACGCGCAATGCGTAGTTTATTCTTCGGCAATAAACCAAAACAATCCAGAATTAAAGCAAGCGACAAAACGAAAGTTACCTATATTTAAGCGTAGCGAAGTGCTTGGTGGGATTTTATCCGATTATAAAACTTCTATTTGCGTAAGCGGAAGCCACGGCAAAACAACTGCAACTGCAATGATTGCAGACGTGCTAATATCAGCAAACGTTGACCCAACGGTTTTTTTAGGTGGCGAAAGCGTTGCGTTTTCAAATTATCGCTACGGTAAAAGCGCCGTTGCCGTTGCAGAAGCGTGTGAATACAAAAAGAATTTTTTAGACTTAAAACCGAATATTGCCGTCGTTTTAAATATAGACAACGATCACCCTGACAGTTATAAAAATATGAACGACGCAGTCGACGCTTTCTCAAAATTTATTGAGGGCGGAATAGCGGTTGTAAATGCTGACGATAAATACGCCGACAAATTGTTTCACTCTACTTGCGTAACTTTTGGGGTGCAACGCAGCGCTACTTATACGGCAAAGCGCGTTAAAGAAAAGGGCGGAAGATATTCCTTTACGGCGTGTGCATACGGACTGCCACTCGGTAAAATAAATCTTTCGGTAATAGGCAAGCACAATATATATAACGCGCTTGCAGCGATTGCCGTTGCCGATCTTATGAAATTGCCATTTTCTAGCGTTAAAAAAGCGTTGGAAAATTTTAAAGGAGTAAAACGTCGTGCTGAATATTTAGGTAAAAAGGGGAAAACGGAATTTTTTGCCGATTACGCGCATCATCCCAAAGAGATTGACGCAACCGTTTCGGCGTTTAATTCTGCGCGTGGAAAGACTGCAATAGTTTTTCAACCGCACACGTATTCGCGTACCAAAACGCTTATGGACGAGTTCGTTTCGGTACTTAAAAGGGTAGACGATTGTATAATTTACAAAACTTACGCCGCGCGTGAAAATTTTGACGAAACTGGTAGCGCAAAGACACTTTACGACAATCTAAAAAACAGTATGGCTGGGGAGTGCTGGTACGCCGAAAGTCAAGAAGAACTTGAAAGTTTAATAGCAGAACAAATAAAATCGTACGAAACCGTTTTGTTTTTAGGCGCAGGCGATATATACGACGTGGCAAAATCTATATTAAAAAAGGATTAAATAATTTATCGTATATTTAGTGCAAAAAGAAAAAACGATAGTGCAAAAAAAATTATTTTAAAACATCAGGAAAATGTTTGTAAAAAATTCCATTTTGGTGTATCATAGTATTATATAAATCATAATAGGAGAAAATCGGCAAAATGGTACAAAAAAAGAGAAAAATAGCAATCCTTGGTACTGGTAACGTTGGCGCAACTATCGCTTACGCATTGACTTTACAAGGCGTTTGCTCGGAAATCGTATTGGTTGACATCAATAAAGAAAAGGCAGAAGGCGAAGCGCTTGACATTTCACAATGTGCAGCATGCGTTCCTTCGGTTAAAGTTTGGAGCGGGGAATATGAAGATGTTGCAGGTTCTGACGTTGTAGTCGTTACTTTCGGCGTAGGTAGAAAACCCGGTCAATCTAGACTTGACCTTGCTGCTATTAACGTAGGTATATTAAAGAGCGTTATGCCTAACGTTGCAAAAATTGCACCCGACGCGCTTTACGTTATAGTTTCAAACCCCGTTGACGTTTTAACTTACGTTACTATGAAATGCACGGGACTTCCTAAAAACCAAGTAATCGGAACGGGTACGCTACTCGATTCTAACAGACTTGCGCAAGCAGTTGCTGCTTACTGCGGAGTAGATACTCACAACGTCAACGCTTACGTTTTAGGCGAACACGGCGACGCTTGTATGGCTCCTTGGAGTCTTTGCACCGTTTGCGGTATGCCCATCAAAGAATACTGCACCAAGATTATGAACGTTAGCGAAGAACAACTTGACGCTGAACTTGAAAATATTTATACTGGTATGGTTGCTGCTGGTTCAAAGGTTATTAAAGCAAAAGGCGCAACTTACTACGCTATCGCTGCTTCTGCGGTTCAACTTATCAAAGCGCTCGTATCTGATACTGATACCATTTTACCGCTTGCAACTCTTCTTAACGGAGAATACGGTGCAAAAGATCTTTGCACGGGTGTTCTTTGCAAGGTTGGCGGTTGCGGATTTAAACAAATCGTTGAACTTCCCCTTCCCGAAGCAGAAATGAAGTTGCTTTCTGAAAAACTTGCTTCGCTTGATAACACTTACAACGCTCTCGGTGTAAGAAACTAATTTAATCAAAGGGAGTAGTTAGCACGATTTATGCGTGGCTGTACGTCGTCAATACGGCTTTTGCCCGGCGTGCAGAATTACAAAAGTAATTTTACAAGACTTTTATCGTACATATTTGCGGTAAAAGTCTTGTTTATTTTAGGTGTACATATGAATATTTTTATTTTAGTTCTATTTGTTTTAATGTATGCAGGGATAATTATATTCCCTAAATATAAACCGCATATTACAGGTTTGACAGCGCTTGTTTGCGTGGTTTCGTGTACGATTTCAGGGCATATGGTATGGCACGAAGCCTTTTCAAGTGCAATTAACTATAACGTAGTAATGATGCTGGTTGGTATTATGATTACGGTTGGCTTATTTTCCGATTCGGGTATGCCCAACAAACTTGCCGATAAAATCATATCTAAAATTCCTAACGCTATGTGGATTTTAGTATTGCTTTCGGTATTGAGTGGTATTATATCGGCGTTCGTAGATAACGTTGCAACCGTTTTAATGCTTGCGCCTATCGGGCTTGCCGTTGCTAAAAAGGTCAACGTTTCACCTATACCCGTTTTGATAAGTATTGCGGTATCAAGTAACTTACAAGGTGCGGCAACGTTGGTTGGCGATACCACGTCGGTTATGCTTGCAGGCGAACTCGGTATGAGTTTTATGGACTTTTTCTTTATGGACGGAAAACTTTCGATTTTCTGGGCGGTAGAATTTGGTTTGTTGCTCACCGTTCCCGTATTGATCTTTATATTTAGAAAGAACAACCAAAAGTTCAAAATTGTACCTGAAAAGATTGAAGTAACGACCATTTTCCCGACGGTTATGTTGCTACTTAATATTGCAAGTTTAGTGGTTTGTTCGTTTATCACTATCCCCGAAGGTTTTGTTGCCGACCATATTAACGGTTTAGTTTGTATGCTTTTCGGTTTGATTTGTTTAATTTATCATATCGCTACGGCAAAGAAAACTGCCGTTGAAAAAGTTAACGCGGACGGAACGATTACTACTGACTTTATCGGCGGAAAGAAAGAGGCTGCAAAAACTGTGTTTGGAGCAATTGACTTCCCAACCGTATTGTTCTTAATTTTCCTTTTCAT
>JAFVTK010000020.1 GCA_017503265.1 Clostridia bacterium
CCGCAAGGAACTTTTCTGCCCGTCGTACAGTAAATAAGGTGTTTTTCACTACCCATGGGGTATTGTTTTTTCAAAACGACAACTTCAAGGTCGGTGTACTTTTCAAACGCTTTTATAGCATCGGGCTTATTCGCTTCAATACCGATAACGATACGTTTAATATTAAGCGCCCTTGCCGCGTATTTAATACCCCTATATATATCGTCGGTATTTTCAATCATAAGGCGGTAGTCACAGTTTAAGTAAGGTTCACACTCCGCGCCGTTTATTACCAACGTATCAAGTTGTGTTTTTGGCGATAATTTAACTGCTGTGGGGAAACCTGCGCCACCAAGCCCAACTATACCTGCAAGGCGTATGCGTTCAATTATGGTTTGCGGTTCAAAATCTTTAACGTTATCGAATAAAACTTCGTCAGTTCTACCGTCGTTTTCGATAACGACGTGTTTCATTTTAAGTCCGCTTGACGTAACTATATCTTCAATTGCCGTAACCGTACCGCAGACCGAAGAAAATACGTTTGCAGAAATTACGCCGCTTGCTTCGCCGATAAGTTGACGTTTGTTAACCTTATCACCAACTTTTACTATCGGAATAGCAGGCGCGCCTATATGTTGCAACATACTAATGTAAACTTTGGGCGGTGCAGGCATTTTTTCAATGGGTTTGTCCGCGCAAAGTTCTTTCATGTCCTTAACGTGTATGCCGTAAGGATAATTTTTGCCTTTCCTAATCAATTTTTTACTCCTGTAATGATTATATATTCACTTCCGAAAATAACTTTTCGGGAAGTTTTTTTACTGCTAAATAAACTGCAAAACCAACTATTAAACCTGTAACGGCGCTAATTAGCGCTAGGTAGGGTAGATAGCAAAGGTATTCCGCCGTTTTTGTAACCAAACAAAACACCGTATTTTGTAGGGTAGTATTTACGACTGCACCCGCAACGCTAACCGCAGGGATGCTTATATTTTTAACTGCAAATATTAGAACGGTTTCTATTGATAGTGAAACTATACCCGCAGGTAACGAAAACAGCATTGACGAAATGTTGCCTGAAAACAAACTGCCTAATACGATTTTTATTATAAGCGTAGCAAATCCGCTACCAACGCCAAGCGTTATGGTTGCAAGTAAAATAAACACGTTTGAAATCCCCATACGCGCACCGGGTAAAATTATGGGCGGAAAAAGACTTTCTATCGTAAACGCAATCGTTGCAAGTGCGGCAAATAATCCAGTCAACGCGATTTTATACATACGTTTATTTCTCATATTATCCTGCAATAACTCCGTCATCATCACCGCCGTGTAGCGGAGTAATTTTTAAGTCGTGCGGTTGACAATAGATTGCACCGCTATTACTTATTGAAGGGGCGTAATAACAATCTTTACGTTCTGAACAGTTGCTTTCTATAACGTCGGCAGTTTTTAACTGATCGTTAAATAATATGACGTTGTACCCGATTTTTTCACTCGTATGATAAATTTTGATTTTGTAGCCGTTAGAAACTTCTTCTACTTCTATTAAGTCGGTTGCTTTTGGGGTAGAGCCAAAAGTGTAAATTAATATAGTTGCGTTTCCACGCGTAACTATAAACCCTTTTCCGTCGTCGTCTTTAACGGGGAAGACGAAGGCTATAAATAAAATTAGGACGAGAGCGGCAAGTGAAATATACACGAACAAATCACGCATGCAAAAAGCCTTTGAAGAGCGCAATCTTATATACGCACCGTTGCTACTTATGTCGGTGTGTTTTTCTAAATTTTGCCGTACGTTATTAGATGCTTTTTCAACTTGCGGATTATCGGCGTTATTCGCAATTTTTTGATTACCGTTTTCGTCCATCAGTTTCTTCTCTTTGGGATTTAATCGAACTCAACCCCACTATAATAATTTTACTAAATTTGCAGAATTTTGTCAATAATTAATTACATAGTATAAATAACAATAATTAGCAAATTCGTATTGATATTATTATATTATATATAAGATAAAACAATAGATAAAAAAACACCCGACGCTTTTAGCATCGGGTGTTATATAAATTCTTAAATTTTTAGTTTTCGTTAACGGTTTTAATACGAATAACGGTGAGCACTATGCAGTAAACGGTAAACGCTACGAGCATCCAAAGCATATAAGGCGACGGGTGCGCGATAAGTGTTAAAAATCCGAATACGTTAAACGTGGTGCATTGAAGTAAGAAATAGTCCCCAAGAGTAACGTGTTTTGCTTTAACGCTGATAAGAGCAACGATTGCAAAGAACGCAAGCGATAAAAGCGAAGCCGCAAGCGTTACTAAGATAGGAAGCGCTTTAAGCGTTATGGTTAACTCACCTGCGCTGTTTAAGAGATAGTGTTGAATTGCTCTACCGCGGAGAAGGATAAGCGCAACGCCTGCAATTATACCGCTGATAGCGAGTGTAATAAGCGGATCGTGTTTTTTGTTGATGCAGTTAAAGTATTTTAAGATACCGCAATTTTCGCATTTAATTGAGCAAGCAGGTTTTTTAACTGCGTCTTTATCAAAACTTACAAGCCTTACGATAGCGAGTATCATATAGATCAAGAACGCAAATGCCCAAATGGTCAAACGAAGTTCAGAGTACGCTACCATAAATATTTGAATAAGAAGTACGGGGAAAGAAATTATACCCGAGAGAAGTAGCGCGTCAAGTATCGTTATCGTTTTAGAAACGGCGCTTTTAGCCGCATAAATAAGCGTAGGCAATATGCAAACGCCTATCATAATTAAAACGGTAGTATCTTTTAAGAGTTGACCAAATTCGATATTGAAAATTATGTAAGCCGTGCATACGCATACGCCTGCTGCAATGATGATTGCGAAAAGCGAATAATTTTCAACGATAGCGCTGTAATAACTTTTTACTTTGTTTGAAGGAGCGTCTTTTTCTTCCGACATTTTAACTACCGAAAGAACTCTTAAAACGATAAACGCAACGCCGATAACTAAAAGTATTACGGGGAATAAGATACGGCGAATATTAAAAGATTTTAATACCGCTGCCGTGTATATTATATAGAGTATACCAACGAGTGCGAAAGTAAAGTAAAAAGCGTCGGCAAGCGTGATCTTGTGGATTTTAGTGCTTATGTAAAAATAAGCCAAACCAACGACTGCAAAAAGAGCGATAACGATTCCAGCAAAAGTAAGAACGCTAGCGGAGTTGTAGAGAGCGCCAAACAAACCGAGTTCGTAACTTGCTAAAATCAAAGTTAACGTTACGGCGGTGAAAAGCGCGGTGTGCAAAAGGTAACCGGACTTGAAAAATTCTTTTATGTAATTTTTTCTCATAACCGAATAAACCCCTCCTTTATAAATTTTAAAATTTTTATATAACAATTATATAATACAAATTAAATATTGACAAGTAGTTTTTCAAAAAAAATTCATATAAAATCTAATTTTTTTATTTAAATAACAAAAATCTACTACAATAAGCGTAAATATTTCAAATTTGCTTGCAATATTTTAAAGTATTGTTTAAAATAATTAAAGTATGAATACGCACAAACAGTTTCCCGAAAAACTTAATATTACACTTACTTGCGCATCCGGTGTGGAAAAAGTTTTAAAAAGCGAACTTAAACGTTTAGGGTATGAAGACGCGCCCGCACTTAACGGCGCGCTGTCGCTCTCCGGCACACCTTATGACGTTGCTAGGCTTAATTTGTTTTTAAGGACTGCCGATAGGGTATATATTAAGGCGGCGGAGTTTTCTGCCGACGACTTCGATTTACTGTTTGAAGGCGTTAGAGCGGTTAGGTGGGAAGATTACTTTCCGTTAAATGCAAGGGTAACCGTTAACGGCAAGTGCGTTAAAAGCAAACTGTTTGCCATTTCCGCTTGTCAAAGTATTATAAAAAAGGCTATTTCGGATAGGCTTTGTGGCGTATATAAAGTCAACAGGCTTGCTGAAACGGGCGCGCTTTATCAAGTTGAGTTTTCACTTTTTAAGGACGTTGTTTCCGTATATATCAATACTAGTGGCGCAGGGCTTCATAAGCGTGGTTATCGCGACTTGGTGGGTATTGCACCCATTAAAGAAACGCTTGCGTCGTCTCTAATATTATTGAGTGATTTTTACAAAGAACGCCCGTTTACCGACCCCTTTTGCGGTTCGGGAACGATTGCTATCGAGGCGGCGCGTATTGCGCTAAATATCGGTGGCGGTGTGGGTAGACGGTTTGCGTTTAACGACTGGGATAATTTTGACGGTAAACTGTTCGACCAAGCGTTTACCGAAGCAAAAGACAAAGAAGACCGCAGTCGAAAACTTGAAATTTTTGCATCAGATATAGACCCAAAGGCTGTTAAATTAGCAAAAAGGCACGCAGAACGCGCAGGGGTACTTGATAAAATACGGTTTGACGTAAAAGACGTTAAATATTTTTCTACCGAACTTTCATGTGGGACTATCGTAACTAATCCACCGTACGGGGAAAGAGTATACGATATAGAAGAGGCGGAAAGGTGTTATAAATCTCTTGGTGAAGTTTATAAAGGGCTTGACCGCTGGTCGTGTTTCGTTATCACTTCGGCTAAAAACTTTGAAAAGAAGTTTGGTAAAAAATGTGATAGGGATAGAAAACTTTATAACTCTAACAGAGAGTGTAAGTATTACTATTATTACGCTGACAAAAAGGATAAATAAAGTATTTTTGTGCAAATAGTAAAGTTTATTTTATAAAGGCAATTTTGCTTTTATATTGTATAATATATTTAGTCTTAATAAAGGAGAACGTTATGATAGACGGTAAAATTTTAGTTGAAAAGTTATTGAGATATGCAAAAACTTTTTTGCATTTAAATCCGCGTGACGAGATATATTTTAGAAATCTTTTATTGCGTGAATTTAAGTTAGACGAACCAGCGACAAATGCTGGCGATTTGAGTTTTATTGATACGCTTGACGTGCCAGACGTTTTGGTCGCTGAACTTGAAAGTTTCGGTGTGGAAAACGGTTTTGCAACCGCAGGGCTTGAAAATTTGTACAGCACTTATATTTTTGGGCTTTTATCTCCGCTCCCGTCAAAAGTTAATGAAACTTTTATGAAAATAAAAGAAGAACAAGGTATTGAAAAGGCGTGTGAATATTTTTATAACCTTTCGGTAAAGAACAATTACGTTCAAAAAACTGCAATAGGTAGAAACTTAAAGTGGGTTTATCCCGACGGCGATAAATATCTTGAAATTACCGTAAATTTAAGTAAGCCTGAAAAAGACAATAAAGAAATTGCAAAACTTTTAACCGCGCCCAAAAAAGCAAAATATCCTGCGTGCGCGCTTTGTAAGGAAAACGAAGGTTTTGAAGGGCACGCAACCCACCCTGCGCGTGAAAATATTAGGACTATATCGCTTAAATTAGGCGGTGAGGACTGGTTCGTTCAATATTCGCCATACGCATATTATAATGAACATATGATTGCAATTTCAAACAATCATACCCCTATGCATATAGCGGCTGACACGGTGGATAAAATCGTCGATTTCGTAGACTTTTTCCCCAACTATATGATAGGCTCTAACGCAGCGCTTCCCATAATCGGTGGCTCGATATTAAATCACGAACATTTTCAAGGTGGCGAACACCTTATGCCTATGCATAAAGCGCCCTTAAAGAAAGAGTATACCTGTGCAAAATATCAGACAGTTAAAGTTGGTATCGTGGACTGGTATAACAGCGTTATTAGATTAGAAAGTGGTGATAGGGACGCTATTAAAGCGTTTGCTACCGATATTATTAAATCGTGGGAAAATTACACTGACGAAAAGTGTGAAATCTATTCGCATAGTGGGGATACGCGCCATAATTCGCTTTCACCCGTATGCCGTAAAGTAGGGGACAAATACGTTATTGATATGATTCTTCGCAATAATAGAACGAGCGAAGAATACCCCGACGGTATTTTCCACGCGCACCCCGAATATCACAACATTAAAAAAGAAGGTATCGGCTTAGTTGAAGCAATGGGCTTGTTTATTCTTCCTGGTAGATTGAAAAAGCAATTAAATATGATTGCGGATATTCTTTGTGGTGCTGAATCGTACGACGAAAATGCGCTTTCGGATAAAGAAAATTACCTTTACGCGCATAGGGATATGATAAAAGACTTGATGAGTAGTGGACTTGCAAAAGACAAAGAGCAAGCGGAAAAACGCGTTACTGATAGGGTTAACGCGGTGTGCAAAAATATACTCTTCAATACTGCGGTATTTAAGCCTGACGATAACGGTAAGGCTGGGTTTGAGCGCTTTTTAGCCGCTAACGGAATAAAATAATTTAGGATAAATAAAGGAGAAAATATTATGAACGTTTTAGTTACTGGGGGAGCGGGTTATATCGGCTCACACACAACTGTTGAACTTTTAAATGCTGGGCATACGGTAGTTTGCATTGATAACTTTATGAACAGCAAATACGAAGCGGTGCGCCGCGTAGAACAGATAACTGGTAAAAAGGTTAAGTTTTACGAAGGCGATATTCGCGACAGAGCAATACTTGATAAAATTTTTACTGAAAACAAGATTGATTCCGTAATTAATTTTGCAGGTTTAAAGGCGGTAGGTGAAAGTTGCGCTAAACCGCTTGAATATTACGAAAATAATATTGAAGGGCTTTTGATTTTGGCGTTTGCAATGCGCGACCACGGCGTTAAAAATTTGGTATTCTCGTCGTCGGCAACAGTTTATGGCAAACCCAAGAGCGTTCCTATCAGAGAAGATTTTCCGCTTTCTACTTCTAATCCTTACGGCAGTACGAAGTTATTTATCGAATATATGTTAAAAGACCTTTACGCGTCGGATAATTCTTTCAATATTGCTATTTTAAGGTACTTTAATCCCGTTGGCGCGCACGAAAGCGGACTTATCGGTGAAGATCCCAAAGGTATACCTAACAATCTTTGCCCGTACATCACGCAAGTTGCGGTTGGTAAGAGAGAATATTTAGGCGTATTCGGTAACGACTATAATACGCACGACGGCACGGGTGTGCGCGACTTTATACACGTCGTTGACCTTGCAAAAGGACACGTTTTGGCGGTTAATAAACTTGCTGAAAATCCTGGTCTTATTATCGTAAACCTTGGTACGGGTCAAGGATACAGCGTTCTTGATATGGTGCACTCTTTTGAAAAAGTTATCGGAAGACCTATTCCGTATAAGATAATGCCACGTCGCCCCGGCGATATTGACGAGTGCTACGCTGACCCAACGCTTGCAAAAGAAATTTTAGGGTTTAAGGCAGAAAAAACTATCGACGATATGTGCCGTGATGCTATGAACTGGCAAACTAAAAACCCCAACGGTTACGACGAAGTTTAATAATTTGTTTTGGAAATAACGATTTTTTGTGTTTTTGCAAAAAATCGTTATTTTTCATTTGTTAAATTATTGCAAAATTGTCAATTTTGATGTAAAATTAAAAATATAAAATTTAAGTTTTTCTTAAAAAGGAGAAATTTTATGAATTTGGGATATGTAAAAGTTGGTGCGTGTACACCTGAAATTAAGGTTGCAGACGTTGAATTTAATCTTCAAAACATAAAAAAGGGTATAGACGTAGCGTTAAATGAAGGCGTTCATCTAGTTGCTTTTCCCGAACTTTGCGTTACGGGGTATACGGCGGGCGATTTGTTTTATTCTGATACGCTTTTAGCCGCGGCAAAACGCGCGCTCGTTGATATCGCAAAATATACTACGGGCAAAAATATTATCGTATTCGTAGGCGCGCCCGTAAAAAAAGACGGATTAATTTATAACGTTTGCGTAGGTATTTCTGACGGCGTGATTTTAGGCGTTGTTCCTAAAAGTTATTTGCCCGATTATGATACATTTAACGAAAAAAGATATTTTACCCCTGCCACCGACGAGTTTGATTATATCCGTTTTGATGATTTTGACGATCAAGATGACGAAATCCCGTTTAGTAAAAACATAATTTTTGCCGACGAAAAAAATCAAGCGCTTAAAATTTCAGCAGAACTTTGTGAAGATTTAAATGCAGTTGTTCCGCCGTCTGTAAGCCACGCTATCAACGGCGCAAGAATAATCATAAACCTTTCCGCAAGTCCTGAAAATTCGTGCAAACCCTTGCAAAGAAAAACTTTGATAAAGAACCACTCGCTAAAAACAGTTTGTGCTTATGTTTACGCTAACGCTGGCGACGGAGAATCGTCTACTGATTGCGTGTTTTCAGGGCATAATATTATTGCTGAAAACGGTCAAGTGTTGGCGGAAAGTGGACTTTATGAAAACGGACTTACCGTTGCGGAAATTGACCTAGG
>JAFVTK010000135.1 GCA_017503265.1 Clostridia bacterium
AGCAACGGGAAATAATGGATTTAATCTTGACGAGGTTTTACATCCAGGCGATCTTGAATTGGAGGATTTATGCAAGGAATTAGGGCTGATAGATGGAAACGAATAATCATTGAAACAATCCCCGTTATTCTCTTGATTGTATTAATTGTTCTTGATCAAGTCAGTAAAAATTTTTATCGTCAGTTATATCTTAATAACGGTCAAACTACCGTAATAGACGGATTTTTTTATTTAACTTATACCGTAAATACGGGCGCTGCGTGGAGTTTTTTATCCGATGTTTCTTGGGCGCAAACCTTTTTTAAGATTTTAACTAGCGTTTCGCTCGTATTATTTGCTTTGATGTATTTTTATGCGTTTAAGCGCAAGTACAAATGGATGCAATATTCCTTGGCGTTTGTTGTTGGGGGAACTATCGGTAATTTTATCGATAGACTTATTTCAAACGGTGTAGTTGATTTTTTAAGTTTTGTGTTTGGGGAATATCATTTTCCCGTGTTTAATCTTGCCGATACCTTTTTGGTGGTGGGCGTGATTATGCTAATAATTCATTTTTTGTTTTTGGACGAAAACGCTTTATTTAAGAAAAAAGATGGAAACAAAGAAATATCAAATTGATATAAGTGGCGTTCGTATAGACGTTTATTTAGCTGATAAATTAGGGTGGACGCGTTCGCGTGTGAAAAAGTTGTGCGACGACGGTTTTGTTTTTGTTAATGAAAAGGCAGCTAAATCAAATAAAATATTAAAGTTAGGTGAAGAAGTTTCTTTAACCTTACCCGATAACAAAAATCTTGACTTAGAGCCTGAAAATATTCCGCTTGACATAGTTTATCAGGATGATGACGTGGCCGTGATTAACAAACCGCAAGGATTAACCGTACACGCAGGAAACGGAACGAACGGTTCAACGTTGGTTAATGCACTTTTGTATCATTTAGACAATTTATCGGGTATAAACGGCGTAATTAGACCGGGTATCGTGCATAGAATAGATAAAAATACGTCTGGGCTTTTAGTTGTTGCTAAAAACGACGTAGCGCATATATCCCTTGCAAAACAACTTGAAGATAAAACTTGCAGTCGAATTTACGTTGCGCTTTTAGAAGGCGTGTTAAAAGATGATAAAGGTAGAGTTGCTACGTTTATAGGGCGAAACCCCAAAGATAGAACAAAAATGGCGGTACTATCTAGCGGTAGAGATGCAATTACCGACTATAAGGTTATAAAAAGATACGAAAATTATACGTTGTGTGAATTTTCCTTAAAGACGGGTAGAACTCATCAAATTAGAGTACACGCAAAGCATCTTGGGCATCCGATTGTTGGTGATAAAGAATACGGCTACAAAAATCAAAAATTTAAATTAAACGGACAACTTTTGCACGCTATGCGATTAAAATTCGTTCACCCCACAAAAAATTGTCCCGTTGAATTCTCTTGTCCGTTACCAGATTATTTTGAGAAAATATTGAAAAGTATAAAATAGTTAATATGGAAATTAAGACAGTTTTGTTGGATTCTTTGGCTGTTAATAGGGCGCTTAGAAGAATTTCACATGAAATAATTGAAAATAATAAGGGCGTAGGCAACGTCGTGCTTTTAGGTATAGCGCGTGGCGGTATTCCCGTTAGTGAAAGACTTGCCGAGAATATCTATCAAATAGAAAAAGTAAACGTACCTGTGGGTAAACTTGATATAACGCTTTATCGCGACGATTTAAAGTGCGTTCAGACTGATGCAAAGGTAACTGGTAGCCAAATCAATTTTTCGCTCGCCGATAAAGACGTTGTGCTTTGTGATGACGTTTTGTTTACGGGCAGAACGGTTCGAGCAGGGATAGAGGCGATAATAAAGCTAGGAAGACCTAGGACTATACAACTTGCAGTACTTATTGACCGCGGACATAGAGAATTGCCTATTCGCGCCGATTACGTTGGGAAAAACGTTCCCACGTCAAGAGAAGAAATTGTTTCAGTATCGTTTGATGATACGGGTGATAAAGCCGTTATATTGAAACGACAATAAAATAAAGGAGATAAATATCTATGAAAAACACGAAAAACACATTAAACGTACTTTCTTACGTTGCGCTTGTTATTATTGCGTTATTGTTAGTTATATCGCGCTTTTTGCCTATCGTAGGTATCAATATCAGCGGACCTATCGTAAGTTTGTTGTCTACGGTAAAAGACGTATTTGTTTTGATAGTAATAGGGATATCCGCTTATAATTTTACGGCTGGTAACGTAAAGTGGGTAAAAATTCTTTTTTGGGTTGCAATTATAGTTTATATTGTGGCAACCGTACTTCTTTGGATTTGAATTTGTTAAAAGGACGGGATTAACGTGGCAAAACCATTAGTGGCTATCGTCGGCAGGCCAAACGTAGGCAAATCTACGTTTTTTAATAAAGTTGTCGGCAAAAAAATATCAATAGTAGAAAATTTTCCAGGTGTAACTAGGGATAGGCTATATGCTGACGCAGAGTGGTGCGGTCGGTATTTTACGCTTGTAGATACGGGTGGGCTTGAATTAAAGTCAACCGATCAAATGTGGAAGCATATACAAAAACAAGCAGAAATAGCGATTGAAACAGCAGACGTTATTATTTTATTTACTGATGCAAAAACGGGGCTTAACGCGTCCGACGAAGACGTTGCAATGAAACTTCGTAAATCGGGTAAGCCAGTAGTACTCGCCGTAAATAAACTTGATAATTACGACCCGGAAAAACTTTATGAGTTTTATAATTTGGGGTTAGGTGAGCCTTTTGGAATTTCCGCAGAACACGGGACGGGAATAGGCGAATTACTTGATGAAGTTGTTGATAAATTTAACGACGTTGGAGAAAAGGAAGACGACAATTCGATTAAACTTGCCGTAGTTGGCAAACCTAATGCTGGTAAATCGAGTTTATGTAATAAATTACTTGGGTTTGACCGTACTATTGTGTCTGACATAGCAGGCACTACGCGCGACGCTATTGACACTCCGTTTATTTATAAAGATAAAAAATATACGCTTATTGATACGGCTGGTATAAGAAAGAAAAAAAGCGTTGAAGAAGACCTTGAATATTATAGCGTACTTCGTGCGTTGGGCGCAATTCGCCGTGCAGACGTATGTATTATAATGATTGATGCAAATGAAGGGGTTACCGAGCAAGACGTTAAAATTTGTGGCTACGTTCACGAACAAGGTAAGCCTTCAATCGTAGTTATGAATAAATGGGATTTGGTTGAAAAAGATACAAATACCATTAATAAATATAATTATGATTTAAGCGAATCATTAAAATTTATGGATTATATTCAACCTATTTACGTTTCGGCAAAAACGGGATTGCGTACGGATAAAATTTTAGATTTATCTTTAAGAGTTTTAGATAATGCAAATCGTAGGATTTCAACAGGTCAACTTAACGACTTAATTTTGGATTGTGTGCGCGCAAACGAACCACCTTCGGTTAACGGGAAACGCCTTAAAATCAAGTATGCAACGCAAATGGGTACTAATCCACCGACGTTTATTTTATTTGCAAACGAAACTGCGCTTATGCATTTTTCGTATAAAAGATATTTGGAAAATTGTATTCGTAAAGCGTATGATTTTGCAGGTACACCTATAAAAATAATGGTTAGGGAAAATAACGATAATGAGTAATTTATTGTTGCTTATTATATTAGCCGTAGCAAGTTATTTGTTTGGCAATATTAACTGGGCTTTAATAATTTCTAAAATTAAAAAAACCGATATTAGAAAACTCGGTAGTGGAAATCCTGGTACGCTTAATATGAGCCGTAATCTTGGGTTAAAAGCAGGACTGTTGACTTTTTTTCTTGACGTTATGAAAGGCGCTATTCCAACGTTTGTAGCGTTTATGTTAACGAAAGGTAGGATATTTAAAGATACGAGTTTTATAGTTGCTGATTTTGCTGTTTTTCTATGCGGATTTTCAGCAGTTTTAGGGCATATTTATCCTGTTTTCTTAAAGTTTAAAGGTGGAAAAGGTATTGCCTCAACCATAGGTGTATTTTTAGTAGGGTCTTCTGTGTTTGGCTGGGAGTGGGCGGTTGTTGCAATTATGGCGTTGGTTGCGGCAGGTGTTTTTATTTATTTTACAGAGTTTGGCGCAATGGGTTCGTTTATTGCGATTACGCCACCTGCAATCGGTAACGCTATTAGGCTGTATTTACAATATAATAAAACTGAAAACTTAAAAGAATATACTTTTTATATAATTACAAACTTAATTATATTTGCAATTTGTTTATTCACTTGGTGTGCGCATCGCAATAATATAGGGCGTATGCTTGCTGGTGAAGAGCATCCTACGTCAATAAAAGAAATGGTCGTTAAAATGAAACTTAAAAAGGCGCAGGCAAAAGAAGAACAGCAAAATAACGACGAAAAGTAAGGTTTTAGATTTTACAGTCAAAATTTATTAAGTTTTTATTAAAAATCATAATATAAAAAATCCTCTCATATATTACTTGTGTAACGTGTGGGAGGTTTTTTTATGGAAAAATACAATATCTATAAAGATATTTCGGCGAGAACGGGTGGTGATATCTATATAGGCGTAGTAGGTCCAGTTCGTACTGGAAAGTCTACTTTTATTACTAAATTTATGGAAAAAATGGTTATACCTAACATTAGTAATAAACTTCAAAAGCAAATTGCAACTGACGAAATGCCACAATCTGCCGACGGCAAGACTATTATGACAACGCAGCCTAAATTTGTGCCTGCAAACGGCGTTAAAGTGCAATTTAAAAATAAAGCGTCTGCAAACGTAAGGCTTGTAGATTGTGTGGGGTATTTTGTTGACGGTGCAGTTGGCCATCAAGAAGACGAAAAGCCAAGACTTGTTAGAACGCCTTGGGACGATAAAGATATTCCGTTTGAAAAAGCCGCTGAAATAGGTACTAAAAAGGTGATTGAAGAATATTCTACGATCGGCGTAGTAGTAACAACTGACGGTAGCATAGGCGAAATTCCGCGCGCAAATTATTTAGCTGCGGAAGATAGAGTAATTAGCGAACTTAAAACGCTTAAAAAGCCATTTGTTATCTTATTAAACTGCAAAAATCCAAATTCTGACGAAGCTTTAAAGACAGCAAACGATTTGGAAATTAAACACGGCGTATCGGTAATTTGTTTAAATGTAAAAGAAATGTCTACCGACGACGTTAGCGCAGTTATGGAAAAAGTATTGCTTGAATTCCCGATGTATGGATTTAACGTAAAAATTCCGTCGTGGATGCAAGCGTTGCCTGCTGAAAATAAAATTATTTCTGAAATGATTGAAAGGTTAAAACAAGGTTCTGCAAATATAGCGAAAATGAGAGATTTTTCTGCTCTTGAAGACGTTTTTTCTGAAAGCGAAAATTTTGACGGCGTGAATTTATCCGAACTTAATTTAGGCGACGGGATGACGGAATACGGTTTAAAAGCAAAAGATAATTTGTTTTATAAAGTTTTGTCAGAAGAGTGTGATGAAAAAATTGACGACGATTACGGCTTAATGAGTTATATTAAATCATTTTCCGACGAAAAAAGAAAATATCAAAAAATTAAAGATGCGTTAACTGATGCAGAGCAAGACGGTTACGGTGTGGTTTTGCCAACTATTGAAGAAATGAATTTGGAAGAACCGGTTTTGGTTAAGCAAGGCGGTAGATACGGTGTTAAACTTAAAGCGTCCGCGCCGAGTTTACATATAATGAAAGTAGACGTTGCTACCGAAGTCGCACCCATAGTAGGCACGGAAAAACAGGGCGAAGATTTGATTAATTATATTATGAATAAATTTGAAGATAATCCCGCTGCTATTTGGGAAACTAATATGTTTGGAAAGTCCTTACACGATTTGGTTAACGAAGGTTTGGCGGGTAAACTTACTGCTATGCCCAAAGAAGCGCAAACAAAAATGAGAAAAACTATTACGCGTATAGTAAACGAAAATCGCGGTGGAATTATTTGCATTTTGTTATAATTTAATTAAAAATAGTTGACCTATTAAAATAAATATGATACTATATTAGCAAATACTAATATAGGTGATTTAATGGAACATTGTTTAACCAAACAACATGAAAAAATTCGTGAAAAGTTATTAGGTTCGGATAGTTATAATAAAAGCGTAGAAAAGACCAGTTTGATTTTTTCGCTTCTTGGCGAGCCTAGTAGGATGAAAATAGTTTTGGCGCTTATGGAAGGCGAATTATGTGTTTATCATATTTGTGAAATTACTGGTGGAAAACAATCTGCGACCTCTCAACATCTTCGTAAATTAAAAGACAATCATGTAGTTAAGGCGAGAAAAGAAGCAAATCAAGTGCTTTATTCTATTGCTGACGAGCATATTACAACTATTATAAAAATGGCAATCGCACATCAAGATTGTGAATAATTTAAGGGCAGCGAAAGTTGCCTTTAACACAAACAACAATATTAGTATATAATAATATAGTAAAATTCAAAGGAGAAAATTATGAAAGGGAAAAAGCATAATCACGCAAATGGAGAGTGTAGTTGTGGACATTGTCATGAAGAAACTTATCACAAAGACGTTTTATCTTGTGGGTGCGGACATTGTCACGACAAAGATACAAAAATTAACGATAGCACGAATAAAAGTGTTATTTCATTTTATAAGTTTGATTTTATAAAAATAATTCTTTCTACTTTAATAATAATTTTGGCGATGGTTATAGGTAAAGAAAAACTTATCGGCAAAATTTTGTATTTATGTGCTTACGCAGTGGCGGGTTATGAATTAATAATAAGTTGTATTAAAAGTATATTTAAAGGCAACGCTTTTGATGAAAGTACACTTATGATAGTTGCGTCGGTTACGGCACTTGTTATGCGTGAGTATTTTGAAGGCGCGTTTATAGTAGTATTATTTAATTTAGGTGAAACGCTTGAAGGTGTTGCGACGGCAAGTTCTCGCAAGAAAATTGTAAGTCTTGCAGATTTTACAAATGTTTGCGCACATTATATTGATAAAACAGGTATGAAAGACGTTTCGCCAGAAGAAGTTCCCGTCGGTAGTTTAATAGAAGTTAAGAAGGGAGAGCGAATACCTATTGACGGCGTTCTTATCGGCGCTTGCATAGAACTTGATATGAAAGCTATTACTGGTGAAAGTAAATATTATACCGTTAATAACTGGGAAACCGTATATAGTGGGGCTATAAACGTTGGCGACCCGTTTGTAATGAGAACGACTAAACTTTATAAAGATAGTACTGTTGAGCAAATAGTTTCAATGGTTGAAGGTGCAGCGGCTAAAAAAGCAAAAAGTCAAAAATTTATTTCGGCTTTTGCTAAAGTTTATACGCCGATAATTGTTGCTTTGGCTTTATTGATTGCAGTTGTTCCACCACTTTTTGATAGTATGAACTTTGTAAAATGGATATATAAAGGACTTTCATTTTTGGTAATTTCTTGTCCATGCGCGCTCGTTATATCCGTTCCGTTGGCATTTTTTATTGCAATCGGTAGCCTTGCAAAAAAAGGTGTTCTGGTAAAAGGTAGCAGTTATTTAGAAACCTTGGCAAACGTTAAAACCGCGGTGTTTGATAAAACGGGAACTCTTACAAAAGGGAATTTTGCGGTTACAATGGTAAAAACGCAAGAAAATTTTGACGAGAAAAAATTAGCGCAATATATCTATTCTCTTGAAAAGTTTTCAAATCATCCCGTTTCAAAGGTAATTACAGAATATTATGATGGGGTTAGAAAAGTTGATGCAATCAACGTAAAAGAAATTGCTGGGCAAGGTTTAGTAGGTGTTATTAATGGCGAAACCGTTTTGGTGGGAAACGTTAAACTACTTAAAAATTATGGCGTTGACGTTGATGACGATATTTACGTTGGAACGGTAGTTTTTGTTGCTGTTAACCGTCAATTTGCGCAAACCATTTATATAACCGACCAAATAAAAGAAGGTAGCGCTCAATGTGTTGAAAAATTAAAAAAATTAGGTGTTAATCAAACGGTTATGCTTTCAGGGGATAAAAAAGAAATAGCCGAAAAAATCGGCTGCGAACTTGGTCTTGATAAAGTATATTCTGAATTAATGCCGGCAGATAAATTAAACGTTTTTAAGAAAATAATGGGAAATGGATGCGGTAAAACCTTATACGTTGGAGATGGTATTAACGATTCGCCAACTTTACGGATTGCCGACGTAGGCGTTGCAATGGGTGGATTAGGTAGTGAAATTGCCGTTGAAAGTTCAGACGTGGTAATTATGGACGACGATATTAAAAAGTTACCTATGACTATAAAATATGCCAAGGAAATTAGGAAAACGGTTATGATAAATATAATCGGCTCACTAGCGATTAAATTTGCTATAATGTTTTTAAGTATAATTTTG
Organism: Clostridia bacterium; assembly: GCA_017503265.1. Taxonomy (GTDB): domain Bacteria; phylum Bacillota; class Clostridia; order Christensenellales; family Borkfalkiaceae; genus UBA1259. Next base: position 8,395 of record JAFVTK010000135.1, read on the forward strand.
CCCGTACCTATTTGGGTGGCTATGCTTGCGGACGTAGGCGTTATGCTACTTGCTGTATTAAATTCGTTATTAAGTGGAAAAATAAAATAAAAATTTTAACTATAATAAAAAACAGCCTTTTTTAAGGCTGTTTTTTATTATTTGTATTTGATAATAAATCTTTCAAGTAAAGCAACAAGTGCATACATCAGCGCTGCAAGAACACATAAAACTACGGTTGAAGCCATAACTAAATCTAATTTAAATACTTGACCGCCGTAAACGATTAGGTAGCCTAAGCCTGCGCGTGATACTAAATATTCGCCCATTATAGAGCCAACCCACGCCATACCAACACTTATTTTTAACATACTTATAAGGGTGGGTAGACTACCGGGAATAACTAACTTAAAAAGTATTTGAAATTTATTAGCACCCATAGATTTTAGTAATAATATTTTATTTTTATCGGTTGCCAAAAATCCATTTAGCATAGTTATTATTGCTACGATTATACCTATAAGTACAGCCATAAAGATTATTGCTTTGCTGCCACTTCCGCACCAAACGATTATAATAGGACCTAATGCAATTTTAGGTAAACTGTTAAGTACTACAATATATGGTTCTAAAATTCTTCTTAATCGCTCGGACCACCAAAGAAGTAGTGCAATCAAATAACCTAAGCCAACGGCAATTAAGAAACCAACCAAAGTTTCGTATAAAGTAATTGACATATGGTACAATAAATTATTTTCAAGCCATAAACTTTTAATGGTCAGCAAAATTTTTGAAGGGCAACTTGATATAAAAGTATCGATTACGTCTAATTGTGCCAAAAGTTCCCAAAGGCTAATTGCAAAAACTAAAATTGCAACTCTCATAACCCAAACTAAACAAGTTTCGCGTTTTACTTTTCTAATATAGAGCGCGTGTTGGGGAGAGAAGGATTTTTCTTTCTTCATACGTGTAACTCCTTCCAAATTTTTTCAAACCATTTTCCAAATTCGGGGCTTTCTCTTTTTCTTAATGGCGACTCGCCTTTAAGGTTTGGTTTAAATATTGATTTAACAAGTGCAGGTCTTGCGGTTAGCACTATGATTTTATCTGACATAGAGATTGCTTCCGATATGTCGTGTGTAACTAAAACAGCAGTTTTTTGCTCAGCTTTTATTATTTTGTACACGTCGTCGCCAACAGATAATCTTGTTTGAGAATCTAGGGCGGAAAACGGTTCGTCAAGTAATAAAATTTTAGGGTCGGATACCAAAGTTCTAATTAATGCAACGCGTTGGCGCATACCACCTGACAGTTGGTCAGGATAATATTTCTTAAACTCACCAAGTCCGTATTTATCTAAAAGTTCTAATGCGAATTTTCGATTTGTTTCATTGTTAGTTCTTTTAACTTCGAGCGGCAAAAAAACGTTTTTTTCTATGGTGCGCCAAGGGAAAAGTTGGTCTTTTTGAAGCATATATCCAAGGTTGTTACATGACGGTTTTTTGTCGCCATCTATGATAATAGTACCGCTAGTAGGTTCTAAAAGTCCCGCAATAAGTGACAGAATTGTTGTTTTTCCGCACCCTGATGGCCCGATTATCGATATAAATTCGCCTTCTGCGCAATTAAAACTTAATCCTTTAACTGCACAAATTTCGTCGGTTAAAGTGTGGTACGTTAAAGAAACGTTTTTCAATTCAAGTAGTTTTTTCATTTTTTTATCCGCCGTATATCGTTAATATTAGCCGAAAACTTGTTTTGCAAGAGTATTATCAACTATTTTACTAAAATCAACTCTTGCAGAAAGTTCTCCTGCATTTTGCATTATATCTTGTAATCTTGTAAAACTTGCTTCGGTTGCTTGTAAGTTAGTTTTCCAAGCGTCTATTGCTTTATAACTCTTAATAGAAGTTTCGATTGACGTTATTGACGTTGAAGGGAATTGCTTAACTATAGCTTCGGCAACTTCGCGTTCGGTATGGCTAGCCATAAATTCATGCGCTTTTTTAATTGCTTTTAAGAAAGATTTGATTTTTTCAGGGTTTTTATTGATATAACTACCCAAAGCAATAAACGAAGTGTAGGGAATTTCACCACCTTGTTCACCGACGCTTGCCACGATGTGCCAATATCCAAGCGCTTCATATTCAGATGCAGTCGGTTCAAAAACTGTACAGTAATCAGCAGTTCCGCCTATAAACGCGCTTGTCATAAGATTAAATTGAACGTCAAAATTCAACGTAAAATCAACCTGGTTTTGCATACCAAGTTCATTTAAGATATACTCAAAAGTCATTGCGGGTACGCCACCTTTTCTTCCTGCAAGTATTTCTTTACCTTGTAAGTCGGTCCATTGAAAGTCGGGCTCATCATTTTTTGAAACTAAAAAAGCGCCGTCTTTTTGAGTTAATTGACCAAAAACTTTGGGATAATCTGCTTTACCTTGGTTGTAAACGTAAATTACAGTTTCAGGACCCATAAGTCCAATGTCGGCATTGCCTGATAAAATTGCGGTCATTGAATTATCTGCGCCACCACCGTTGGTTAGTTCTATTTTAAGGTTTTCTTCTTCAAAATAGCCGTTTTCTATCGCCAAATATAGTGGTGCGTAGAAAACTGAGTGTGTAACTTCATTAAGCCTTATAGTGTTTTTGTCGTTCTCTTTGCAACCCGTCAATGGGAAAACAAAGATAAGACAAGAGAGTAAAATTGATAAAAATTTCTTCATGATTTTCTCCGTTATAAATTTTTTATATTTTATTTTATGAAAAAAGGCTTATATTTGACAATGTTTCAGAAACGTTTGACTTTAATAAGTTTATTAAGTATAATATTTAAGTACTTGCAAAAAAGGAGAAAGCCTTATTATGGATATGGCAAAAACTTACAATCCTTCGGAGTTTGAGAAGGAAATATATGAAGAATGGGAGAAAAACGGTTATTTTAAGGCGAAGGTAGATGCTAATAAACTACCTTTCACTATCGTTATACCGCCACCCAACATTACTGGACAATTACATATGGGACACGCACTTGACGAAACCTTGCAAGACACGCTTATAAGATTTAAGCGTATGCAGGGTTATAGTGCTTTGTGGCTTCCTGGAACTGATCACGCATCAATTGCAACCGAAGTAAAAATCGTTGAACAAATGGCAAAAGAAGGTCTTACTAAAAAAGACGTTGGTCGCGACGGGTTTTTAGAAAGAGCGTGGGCGTGGAAGGAAAAATACGGCGGTAGAATTATTGAACAATTAAAAACTCTCGGTTCTTCGTGCGACTGGTCGCGTTTGGCTTTTACTATGGACGAAAAATGTTCCAAAGCAGTTAAAGAAGTTTTTGTTAATCTTTACGAAAAAGGTCTTATTTACCGTGGCGATAGAATTATTAACTGGTGTCCCGATTGTAAAACTGCGCTTTCCGATGCGGAAGTAGAATACGTTGAAGAAGACAGCAATCTTTGGTATATTGAATATCCAGTTAAAGATAGCGATCAGTTTGTAACCGTTGCAACTTCACGTCCTGAAACTATGCTTGGCGATACGGCGGTAGCGGTTAACCCCAAGGATAAAAGATATGCAGGCATGGAAGGTAAAACTTTGGTTTTGCCGATTGTTAACAAAGAAATTCCTATCGTTTACGACGAATACGTTGAACTTGAATTTGGTACGGGCGCGGTTAAAATTACGCCTGCGCACGATCCCAACGACTTTGAAGTAGGGCTTCGTCATAAACTTGAAGTGGTTAAAGTTATTGCCGACGACGGCACTATGAACGAATTTGCAGGTAAATATAAAGGTATGCCTGCGCTTGAATGCAGAAAACAAATCGTAGAAGAATTAAAATCTCTCGGTGTTTTGGAAAAAATTGAACCATTACATCATAGCGTAGGGCATTGTTATAGATGTAACCATACGGTTGAGCCTATCGTAAGTAAGCAATGGTTTGTTAAAATGGAACCACTTGCAAAACCTGCAATAGACGTGGTAAGAAAAAAGAGCGTAAAATTTACGCCCGATAGATTTTCTAAAATATATTTTAACTGGATGGAAAACGTTAAAGACTGGTGTATTTCACGTCAACTTTGGTGGGGACATAGAATTCCTGCATATTATTGTGAAGATTGCGGTGAAATGACAATCAGTAAAACTGACGTAACCGTTTGTCCGAAATGTGGCAGTACTCACGTTAAGCAAGACGAAGACGTCCTTGATACTTGGTTTTCTTCTGCTTTGTGGCCGTTCTCTACGCTTGGTTATCCTGAAAAGACCGAAGATTTAGAATATTTCTATCCTACTGACGTTTTGGTTACTGGATACGATATAATTTTCTTCTGGGTTGCGCGTATGATATTCTCTGGATTAGAACATATGAAGCGTATTCCGTTTAAGGACGTTCTAATTCACGGTTTAGTGCGTGATGCACAGGGCAGGAAGATGAGTAAATCACTCGGTAACGGTATAGACCCCACGGAAATTATTGCAAAATACGGTGCGGATACTTTAAGATTTTCACTTATAAACGGCGTTGCTGCGGGTAGCGATATGAGATTTTCTGATGAGAAAATTGAAGGCGCACGCAACTTTATGAATAAAATTTGGAACGCTTCACGTTTCGTTATTATGAACGCGGAAGGTAAAAACGTTAGCAGTATTAAAGACTGCAAACTTTGCGCTGCTGATAAGTGGATAATTTCAAAACTAAATAAGACGGTTAGAGAAGTAACCGTAAATATGGAAAAGTACGAAATGGGTGTTGCGCTTGCAAATCTTTACGATTTCGTTTGGACGGATTTCTGCGACTGGTATATTGAACTTACAAAACCCGTGCTTTACGGCGAAGACGAAAAGAAACGTGATGATACTATAAGCGTGCTTACTTACGTTTTGGGTGAAATCGTTAAACTATTACATCCCTTTATTCCTTTCGTTACTGAAAAAATTTACAAGAGTATTCCTGGTGTAAAAGGTCCGCTTATGCTTGCAGACTTCCCAAGATATAGTGCAAAAATGAATTATCCTAACAGCGTAAAGGAAATAGAACCTGTTAAAGAAATCATTAAGTGCGTTAGAAACGTAAAAGCAAAGGTAGGGGCTGCTCCATCTAAAAAAGTAACGCTTTACGTTATAACAGAAAATAAGCGCCCGATTAAAAACGGTGCAGTTTATATTCAAAAACTTGCAGGCGTAGAGAATATTCAAGTCGTTGAAGATAAGTCTAAACTACCTGAAAAAGTCGTTGCACAAGTAATTGACGGATTTGAATTGTTTGTACCTTTGGGTGAACTTGTTGATCTTGAAAAAGAAATTGAAAGATTAGAAAAAGAGCGCGAAACCGTTGAAAACGAAATCGCGCGCGCTAACGGCAAATTATCCAACAAAGGATTTTTAGAAAAAGCACCAAAAAACTTGGTTGACAGCGAACGTGCAAAACTCGATAAATATATCGATATGCGTTCTAAAATTATGGCGCAAATAAAAGACTTAAAAGGATAAAATGTAATTTTTCAGTTGTTCAGTATTGTTTTCGTATAGAAAAGTTTTAATTCCGAACCTTGCGGCTGCCGCAAGGTTCGTTTTTATGTCGTCGACGAAAACGCATTCTTTTGGGTTTAAAGAATATTTATCCAAAAGATAACGATAAATATTTTCGTTTGGTTTAACCATTTTTATCGGCGCAGAGTAAACTATTCCGTCAAATTCCTTAAATATAGGAAATTTATATTCGCGCTCTATGAAATGCCTTGTCATATTTGATAAAATATAAAGTTTAAATCCGCGTTGTTTTAATTCTTGAATAAGTGGTATAATCCCGTCGCTATACGTCATATAATATTCCCAGTTGTTTAATACACCTAGCGCAGGGGCATGTAAATGTTCTGGTAGCGACTTTTTAACGTTTTGCTTATATTCGTCAAGGGTTAACAAGTCTTCGTCTAATTTTTCCCAGTCGCGAAAGACGTTTTCTTTTAAGAAGTTATACTCTTCACCTTGATAAAAATGCCCAAGTAAAAAATCTCTATTAAATTTTAGTATGACGTTACCTATGTCAAAAATTACGTTTTTTATCATTATTAAATTACCAAAATTATAATTTATTTATGAAAGTATTTTATTAAAAGTTTTAGGTAAAGTCAATTAAACTTGTATAAAATGGCTATAATTTATAAATATTTGCCTAAATATGCCAAAATTTTTGCGCTTACGTATTGACAATTAATCCTTATTGTATTATCATATAATTATAAATATATTATATATAGTAGGAGAGATAGGCATGGATTACAAAAACGCTGCGTGGCGTAAAAGTATGGAACTAAAAATTGATTACAACAATATGATGAAAGAATTCGTCGGCGAAGAACAAGGTTTTTCAGTAAAAGATTTTACTGACAATAAGAAACTTATTGCGTCGGCTTTTAATACTGTTTGTGAAAACCGCGGAACGGGTATGATGGGTTGGACGGAATTACCGTATAACCAAAAAGAAATAGTAGCAGATATTATTGCCACCGCTAAAGATATAAAGAAAAAATTTGATAATTTCGTTGTTTTAGGTATCGGTGGCTCTGCTTTGGGTCCTATTGCAGTTTTTCAAGCACTTTGCCATTTAAGGCACAACGAACTTCCAAAATCAAAGCGCAAAGCACCTAAACTTTACGTTGAAGATAACGTAGATCCTGAAAGAATGGTTGCACTTCTTGACGTGTTAGATTTGGATAAAACCGTATTTAACGTTGTAACTAAAAGTGGCGCAACTAGTGAAACAATGTCGCAGTATCTAATTATAATGGATATTTTGAAAAAGAGATACGGTGATAAAGCAAAAGAGCATATGATTGCAACGACTTCTGCGCATAAAGGTAACCTTATAAAAATTGCGCAGGCAGAAGGACTTAAAACGTTTTATATTCCCGACGGCGTAGGCGGTAGATTTTCCGAACTTTGTCCAGTAGGACTTCTTCCTGCCGCAGTAGTTGGTATCGATATTAAGGCTATGCTTGCAGGCGCTGCACATATGGATAAACTTTGCAAAAATAAAGATTATAAGAAAAATCCTGCATTAATATCGGCTATATTAGAATATCTTGCTATGCAAAATGGTAAAAATATTTCCGTAATGATGCCTTATGCGGATAGCCTTAAATATATAGCAGACTGGTATTGTCAACTTTGGGGCGAAAGTTTAGGTAAGGCTGTTGACAACGATGGTAACGAAGTGTTTGTAGGTCAAACACCTGTAAAAGCACTTGGTGTAACCGATCAGCACTCGCAAGTTCAACTTTATAGAGAAGGACCTTTTGATAAGGTTATTACTTTAATTGCTGTTGAGAATTATCGCAAAACGGTTGATATTAGCAATGGTTGTGAAGATATTCCCGACGTAAATTTCCTTTGCGGTCATACAATGAACGAACTTATTACCGCAGAAAGAAAAGCAACGGAATACGCGCTTACTACTGCGCATAGATTAAATTATACTATTACGTTACCCGAAGTTAACGCCTTTACTATCGGTGAACTTTTATATTTATTTGAAATGGAAACGGCGTATACGGGCGCAATGCTTAATATTGATACGTTCAATCAACCGGGTGTTGAAGGTGGAAAGAACGCAACTTACGCGCTTTTTGGTAGAAAAGGTTATGAAAAAACCAAAGAAGAAATGGATAACGCACCTGCCAAAAAAGCAGAATATTTTTGTTAATAACATTAGTTAGTTATGAAAGTTAAGAAAAACGACTGGGAATTACCACAATATCTTTTCCATCAGGGAACTAATTACGCTACTTATAATTATATGGGCGCGCACTTTACGCGTGTCGGAAAAGATTATGGGGTAATTTTCCGCGTTTGGGCGCCTAATGCTGATAGAGTTTCGGTGGTGGGGGATTTTAACTGCTGGGATGAAAACGCTTGCGTTATGAATAGGGTTAGCGACGGCGGAGTATATGAAGTATTCGTTAAAGGACTTAAAGAGTACGATAATTATAAATTTGCCGTTAAGCGTGGTGAAAAGACTGTTTTAAAAGCCGATCCATATGCTTTCCATGCGGAAACCCCGGCGGGTACGGCATCAAAAATATATAAAATTGACGGCTATAAATGGAAAGACGGCGAATTTTTATCTAATAAGTGCGCACCGTACGATAGACCTATGAATATTTACGAAGTAAATTTGGCTTCGTGGAAAAGACATGAAAACGGCGATTACTTTACCTATAAAGAACTTGCAAAAGATTTGGTTTCTTACGTTTCAAGTATGGGGTATACGCACGTTGAATTTATGCCCATATCAGAATATCCTTTTGACGGTTCTTGGGGATATCAAGTTACGGGTTAT
>JAFVTK010000136.1 GCA_017503265.1 Clostridia bacterium
ACTTCTGGACTAGAAATGAGCCAAAACTCTTTAAGACTTTCTTGGTCGTTTGAAGAAGTTGACGAAAAACTTCACGGTATTATGAAGAGCATCTTCAAAGCGTGCGACGAATCTGCAAAAGAATACGGTATGCCTGGCAACTATATGGCTGGCGCAAACATTGCAGGCTTCTTAAAAGTTGCAGAAGCTATGAAAGCACAAGGCACGGTATAATTTAAGTAAAGTACATAAAGCAAATAAAAACACCGCAATTTTTTGCGGTGTTTTTCGTTATATGATAAGCATTTGGTTTTCGTTTTGGTTTTCGTTTGTTGCAAGATTATATAAATCGTTTGCCAAACAATCTTTTTCAAAACATTTTAGAGCGGTCTTTTTTAAGTTTGACGCGTCGCTCTTTCTAGTTAAAATAGGAATAGAACTTTTTGATGCGATTAGAGAAATTAAATCTTTGCTGTCAGAGTTAACTGCTAAAATTTTTGCGTAAAGTTTGCTTTCCAAACAATCGAAAACAAAATCTTTATTAATACCCAAAAGATTTGCCATGAGTATCCGCCTTATGCGCGTTGAAGTGTAGCGCTTTGTGGAAACTTTATCAACCAGCGTTTCAACCGTGCGATTGTCTTTTGAAAAGGCTTTTATGCGGTTTTCTAAACCCTCGGTGCAGTCGCAAATTTCAGCAATTTTTTCGGCACTTGAAGTTATTACCGCGCTCATAATTAGTTTATCGAAAGAGTAAGGGTATTCTTTTAAGTCGCCGAAAACGAAAGGGGGAACGCTCTTTTTTAGTTTTTTAATATTTCCCGTTTTTAGAACTTGTCTTATACTAGTGGCGCTAGTTACGCCCTTTTTTAACGTTTGGTCGTTGTGGTCGCCTTCACGCAACATAGGATAAATTTCTATTTTACTTTTATTTTTCAAAATGGCTTTGGTGTATTCTAACCCCAAAATATTGTTTGGGGAAGATATTAAATTTTGGTCTAAATCAGTATTGCCAAGCGATTTTAAGGCTTCAAACTTGGCTTTTGCAAGTGAAACGCCACTTTCAAGTTTATCTTTAAGCGCTTTCTTAAATTCTTTGCTTTCGTCAAGCATTGCGTTTGCAAGCGTTAAATACGCCTGTTTTTCACCGCTTTCAACGCCAAAGCATAAGCCGTCTACACACCCAAGCGCGTTTATAATATTGACAGCGCCTGTCGCAAAAATTTCTGCGTTTGCGGTGGCAAATACCGTTGGTAGTTCAATAACCGCGTCCGCGCCTGCAATAACGGCGTGTTTTGCGCGCGTAAATTTATTCAGTACCGCAGGTTCGCCGCGCTGTGTAAAATTCCCACTCATAACGACGATAAGTTTATCGGCGTTGAGTTGGGTCTTAATATAATCAATATGTTTTAAATGTCCCAAATGAAAGGGATTGTATTCAGCAATACAAGCGCAAATTTTCATAAAATATGCAAAAACCTCAAACGATTAATTTACTTTTTTATTTAAATGTTGTAAAATAGATAAGTCAATAATATTTTACAATATTTTGCCCGTTTTTCAAAACGAATTGAAAGCAAAATAAAAAGGAGCGGATAATTATTATGTCCAAAGTTTTAGAAAATATTAAATTACAAGCAAGCAAACTCAACAAATGTATCGTTCTTCCCGAAGGTGAAGACAGCAGAGTAGTAGTCGCGGCGGCACAAGCAGTTAAAGAAAATCTTGCACGCGTAGTTCTTTTAGGTAACCTTGACGAAATCAAAAAGAACAATCCCGACGTTGACCTTTCGGGTGTAACCGTTATAGACCCCGTTACCAACGAAAAGACTACTGCTTATGCAGAAATTCTTTTTAAGGCTAGGGAAGGTAAAATAAACAAAAAGACCGGTCAACCCGAATACGTTGACGTTGACGCGGCAAAAGCGTCTATTCTTAAAGACTACACTATGTACGCTGCGTTAATGCTCAAAGCAGGCGACGTAGACGGTTTGGTTTCAGGTGCGTGCCACTCAACGGCAAACACTTTGCGCCCTGGTTTACAAGTTATTAAAACTGCGCCTGGTATCAACACCGTATCTAGCAGTTTCATTATGGTAGCACCCGAAGGCGAAAATAAATATAATCCTGACGGCGTTGCAGTTTTTGCAGACTGCGCTATTAATATTGAACCCGACGCTCAACAAATCGCTGATATAGCAATTTCTTCTGCTGAAACTGCTAAAAATATCGCAGGTATCGAGCCCAGAGTTGCAATGCTCTCTTTCTCAACCAAGGGTTCTGGTAACGACGATAAATTCTTTAAATCCGTCCCCAAGATGCAAGAAGCAACGGCTATCGCAAAAGCGGCAGCACCCGACCTTGCGCTTGACGGTGAATTCCAGTTTGACGCGGCGGTTGCACCCGAAGTTGGTAAGTTAAAAGCACCCGATTCGCCCGTAGCAGGTAACGCAAACGTATTTATTTTCCCGAATATCAACGCAGGTAATATCGGTTATAAGATTGCTCAACGTTTTGGTGGATATATGGCGCTTGGTCCTATTTGCCAAGGTTTTGCTAAACCTATTAACGATTTGTCCCGCGGTTGTAATAGCGACGACGTTATTGCGGTTATTGCAATTACTGCACTTCAAGCGCAATAAGTTAAAAGGCTAATCGTTTAATAGCCAAAAATAAAAATATTAAAGGAAGTAATTAAAAATGAAAATTCTCGTTATAAACGCAGGTAGTTCGTCCCTTAAATATCAACTTATCAATATGGAAGACGAAAGCGTAATATTAAAAGGTGTTTGTGAACGTATAACTTTTAACGGCGGTATTCTTACTCAAAAAACTTTCGACGACAGAAAGTTGGTTATAGAACAAGATATGCCCACGCATAAAGAAGCAATGGAACTCGTATTAAAGGCAATGCTCGATAAAGAAAACGGCGCGCTCAAAAGCGTTGACGAAATCGGCGCTGTTGGACACAGAGTTCTTCACTCGGCAGAAGATTTCCACTCTTCGGTAGTAATTGACGACGAAGTTATCGCAATTTGCGAAAAGAACGCAGAACTTGGACCGCTCCATATGCCTGGCAATATCGCGTGCATTAAGAGTTGCCGTGAAGTTATGAAAGGCGTTCCGATGGTTGCAGTATTCGATACTACTTTCCACTCGACCATGCCTGCAAAAGCGTATATGTACGGTATTCCTTACGAAGTATACGAACAACATAAAATCAGAAAATACGGTTTCCACGGAACTTCGCATAAGTTCGTAAGCCAAGAAACCGCTAAACTTTTAGGCAATCCCAACGCAAAAATGGTTATTTGCCATTTGGGTAACGGCTCTTCTATTTCGGCTGTTAAAGACGGCAAATGCCAAGATACTTCAATGGGCTTTACTCCGCTTGAAGGTTTGGTTATGGGCACGCGTAGCGGTGATATTGACCCCGCTGCTGTGGATTATTTGAGAGTAAAACTCAATCTTAAACCCGAAGAAGTTGTTAACTATCTCAACAAAAAATGCGGTGTTTTGGGCGTTAGCGGAATATCCAGCGACCTTCGCGATTTAGAAGCGGCAGTTGCAAACGGAGATAAGAAAGCACTTCTCGCTCTTGAAATGCTCGCTTATAGAGTTAAAAAATACGTTGGTAGTTATATCGCAGTTCTCGGCGGTGTAGATGCGGTTGTATTTACGGGTGGTATCGGTGAACACTCGCCCCGTATCCGTCGTTTGGTTATGGAAGGTATGGAATTCTGCGGCGCTAAATTCGACGACAAGAAGAACGAAGATTACGATGCTGGCATAGGTTATCTCAATACCGAAGACAGCAAGGTTAAAATTATCGTTCTTCCCACTAACGAAGAATTGTCTATCGCAAGGGAAACCAAAACTCTTACTGAAAAGAACTGATTTAACTATTTCCGAATAAAATTAGGTTAAAAAAGTTGACAACAGGCAATAAATAGTATATACTTGTATGGCTTATAAAGTTAGGGGTATTATGATTTTAGACCTTAGAAAACTGAAAAGAAGCGGAAAAGACCAAAGTGATTTTTTCTTTGAATATTCACCTGAAAAAGATCTTATCGATATACCGTCGGCAGAAATTAAAGGGGCGGTTAAGGTAAGCGGTAGCGTTCAAATTACGGGCGACCACAGTTGTTATATTGAAGGTGAAGTTGTGTTTACCGTCAAAGGTGAGTGCACGCGTTGCTTAAACGACGCTGAAAACGTTTACGTTGCGGAGTTTAAGGAAGCAGTCGAAGAAAACAATCCCGATGGCTATTCGGTAAAAAACGATACCGTTGATTTATCAATTATCGTAGACGACGTTATCGCAATGAACGTTCCCGTCAGTTTCCTTTGTGATGAGAATTGCAAAGGGATATGCGTAGGTTGCGGAACAAACCTAAACAACGGCGAATGCAAATGTAAAAATTAATAGGGAAGGTATAGTAAAATGGCAGTACAGAAAAGTAAAACGTCTAAACAAAGAACAAATACGAGATATGCACAGTGGAAATTAGAGGAACCGAACCTTTCGGAATGCCCTCAATGCCACGAACTCAAAGCGTCTCACAAAGTCTGCCCCAAATGCGGTTATTATAACGGCAAGCAGGTTGTTGACGTTTCCAAGAAAGAAAAGAAAGACTAATTCGGCAATTTAATCCGAATACTTTTCTCGTTGAGTTTTAAGTTTAAGGCCGCTTGTAATTCAAGTGGCTTTTAGCGTATTTAAAGGTATATGGCGTTAAACTGTGGCGGAGTAAAAGAGTTAAATCCGTTGCATTTTAATTGCATAATGTGATACAATATTTAAGTGGAAAGATTTTTGTGCCTTGATATAGGCGATAAAAGAATAGGCGTTGCAGTTTCAGACCCGTTCAATTCGTATTCGTTGCCAGTCGAAACCTATCATAGAAAAAATTTAAAGACTGACCTAAACAAAATTGCCGAATACGTTAAAGAAAAGGGCGCTACGGCTCTCGTTTGCGGATTGCCCGTCAACTTTGACGGTACGCCGTCCGTTCAAACTAAAAAGGCGGAGTTCTTTATTGAAAAATTAATAGAACTCTTAAACGTTGAAATTTATACCGTGGATGAGCGTTGCTCTACTTGTGAGGCGGAAGAAACGCTTATACAGCAGGGTAAAAGTAGGCAAGAGCGGAAACAGTTTGTGGATAGCCTTGCGGCGGCAACTATTCTTCAAGGATTTTTAAACGACAAAAAAACTTGTAAATAAAAGGAGATTATTATGAGCGAAAAAGAAAAGAAATGTAACTGCGGTTGCGGTGAAAATGAAAAAGAATGCACTTGCGGTGAACACGAACACGATTGCTGCGAACACGACTGTGATTGCGGTTGTGAAGATATCGTAGAACTTACCACCGAAGACGGAAAAAAACTTAAATTTTATTTTATAAAAACTATCGAATATAAGGGCAAATATTACTCTGCTTTCGAACCTGCCGAAGAAATCGACGGTATCGAAGAAGACGACCTTATTATTTTTGAACTTTCTGGCGACGACGAAGAAACCGCTGACCTTCTCCCCGTAGAAGATGACGCGCTCCTTGACGAAGTGTTTGACGAATTCTGCCGCGTTATGGAAGAAGAGGAACTTGCAGAAGAAGCAGCAAGTTTAGAACCCGACGCAGAATAAATTTTAAACAAAAAACGCTGTAAACACGGCGTTTTTTACTTTTTCCGTATATTCCGACAAAAATCGCGCATAATATTAAGGCGGGTGAAGGGGGAAATATGGACGATAAGTTTTTATGCGGTATGCTTCTTGGCGTTATCGGCGGCGCGGTTATTGCGACTAATTCCGCCAAAGCCAGACAAATGGTTAGAGAAGGTCAAGAGCAAGTAAAGCAAAAGGTTGACGAAATTAGTAAAGAAACGTCTAAAAAGAACTAATTACTAGCGTTATTAAAAACGGCGGGAATTTTTCCGCCGTTTTTACGTTTTACACTAAAACAAGGCTAATTAAAGGCTTTTCATTGACTTTTATATAAAAATCAAGTACAATAAAATAGTATGATTATAGTAGGCTTTGACCCTGGCATAGCGACGCTTGGTTACGGGGTGATTTCAACCGATAAACGGGGTAAACCCGAAATGATTGATTACGGCATTGTTTCCACGTCCAAAGACGAAAATCTTGCCGTTCGCCTTGCCATGCTTGAAAAGGGAATTAAGCAAATTATAGACAAATTTAAGCCTGACGAGATTGCCGTTGAAGAACTGTTTTTTGCAAAGAACGTTAAGACGGGTATTGCGGTTGCACACGCAAGGGGAGTAATACTTCTTACAGCCATTAAAGAGTGTGGAAAACTTTACGAATACACGCCGTTGCAAATCAAACAAGCGCTTACTGGTTACGGTCGGGCGGAAAAAAATCAAATTCAACAAATGGTTAAAACCACGCTACGCTTAAAAGCCGTTCCGCGCCCCGACGACGCGGCTGACGCACTTGCGGTTGCGCTTTGCCACGCGCAAACCAACAAATTAGGCGGATTATTTAGTATTGACAAGTCAACTTATAACAGGGGGTAATTATGATAGGGTATATAAAAGGCAACGTTTTATCGGCTGTCGGTGGAGTAGTGCTTTTAGAAAATAACGGCGTAGGGTACGAAATAACTTGTTCCGCGTCGGTTTACCAAAAACTTTCGGCAGATAAAAAAGGCGAAGTTTATACTTATCTTGCGGTTAGAGAAGACGGCGTTTCGCTTTACGGCTTTATCAATCAAGAAGAAAAGAATATGTTTCTAAAACTTATTTCCGTTTCGGGTGTAGGTCCTAAAATGGGGATAACCGTTTTATCTAATATGAAACTTGGCGACCTTGCCGTTAAAATCGCTACTTCTGACGTTAAAGGTCTTTCAGCAATAAAAGGACTTGGCAAAAAGACGGCGGAACGCATAATTTTAGAACTACGCGAAAAGATTACTGCTGACGAAAACGGTGAATTTACCGCATCTGCGCCACAGTCGGACGATGCTACTGACGCTGAAAATCAAGACGCGATTATTGCGCTTATGAGTTTAGGGTTTACTAAACAAGAGTGCGTAAAGGCTGTTAAAGAAGCAAAGAACAGCGGTGCTAACACGATAGAACAACTTATATCGTACGCTATTAAACACATAAAGTAGGATATTATGGAAGAAGAAAGATTAGTTACAAGTACATATAGCGAAACTGATTCGGAAATAGAAAACGTTTTGCGACCCAAGTCAATGGAAGGATACGTCGGACAGGATAAAGTTAAAGATAATCTTGCCGTAAGTATCGCCGCGGCTAAAATGAGAGAAGACGCGCTTGACCACGTTCTTCTTTACGGACCTGCTGGACTTGGTAAAACTACGCTTGCGCACATTATCGCAAACGAACTCGGTACGCAAATTAAGATTACCAGCGGACCTGCGATTGAGCGGGCGGGCGACCTTGCCGCTATACTTACAAACTTGAACGAGCGCGACGTTTTGTTTATTGACGAAATTCACCGCCTTAACCACAACGTAGAAGAAATACTTTATCCTGCAATGGAAGACTATACGCTCGATTTTATTATCGGTAAAGGTCCTTCGGCAAAAAACGTTCAACTGCCACTTCCTAAATTTACGTTAATCGGCGCAACGACCAAGGCTGGTATGCTTTCTTCGCCCTTGCGCGATAGGTTCGGCGTAATTTGTCGTTTGGAAACTTATTCAAACGCTGAACTCACGGAAATCGTTGAGCGCGCGGCTAAAATGCTTTCGCTCTCGATTGAGCATTTGGCGGCGGAAGAAGTTGCTAAACGCAGTCGCGGTACGCCCAGAATTGCAAACAGGCTTTTACGTCGTGTACGCGATTATTCAATCGTTAAAGGACACGATACGATTTTGCTTTCTGATGCGCAAGGTGCGCTTAAAATGCTTGAAATTGACGAACTTGGGCTTGATGCAATCGACGTAAAACTTCTTCAATCAATGGCGGAAAAGTTCGGCGGCGGTCCGTGTGGACTTGATACGCTTGCCGCAACCATTAACGAAGACGGAAATACCATAGAAGACGTATACGAACCATATTTATTACAACTCGGCTTTATCGCGCGTACACCGCGTGGTCGTGTGCTTTTAAGAAGGGGTTATGAACATATAGGTTTAAAAATGCCCGAAGCAAAAGCCGAACAGTACTCAATGTTTGAAAGAAATGAAAACAAGTGATTTTGATTATTATTTGCCCGAAGAACTGATTGCGCAAACGCCCGTAGAGCCACGCGACAGTTCAAGATTGTTAGTGTATAACAGGTCGGAAGATAAAGTTTATCATAAAAGATTTTACGATATAAAAGAGTTTTTAAAGCCTGGCGACCTTTTAGTTAGAAACAATACGCGCGTTTTGCCTGCGCGTATGTTCGGCTATACTAAAAACGGTGGTAAAGTAGAAATTTTATTACTAAAACGCTTTAATCTTACCGAGTGGGAAGTTTTGGTTAAACCGGGCAAAAAGGCAAAACCGGGTGCGGAACTCGTTTTAAGTGAAGAACTTTCGCTTACCGTTTTAGAAACCATTGAAGAGGCGGGCAGTAGAAGAGTTAAATTTAATTTTGAAGGTGTTTTTGAAGACATAATTTCAAGAATAGGCGAAATGCCTTTGCCACCGTATATAACGGCAAAATTGCAAAATAAAGAACGTTATCAAACTGTGTACGCAAAAGTTGACGGCTCGGCGGCGGCGCCTACGGCAGGATTACATTTTACTGATAACCTACTTTCTGAAATAAAGGAAATGGGCGTTGAAATTGCCGACGTTCTACTCCACGTTGGGCTTGGAACTTTCCGCCCCGTTAAAAGCGACGATATTTTAGAGCACCATATGCACTCTGAATATTACGAAATAGACGAAGTTGCCGCGGAAAAGATTAACCGCGCAAAAAGGGAAGGAAGACGCGTTATCGCCGTAGGAACGACTAGCGTGCGTACGTTAGAGAGCGCTGCTGACGAAAACGGTTTTGTTAAACCCGTAAAAGCAAACACCGAAATTTTTATTTATCCACCATATAAATTCAAGTGTGTTGATGCTTTAATCACAAATTTTCACTTGCCAAAATCTACGCTTATTATGTTAGTATCTTCGCTTGCAAGCAGGGAAAAGGTTTTGGAACTTTATGAAACCGCGGTGAAAGAAAGATATAGATTTTTTTCTTTTGGGGATTCAATGTTTATAGAATAAATGAATTTAAATTCAATATTTACAAGGTATAATAGAATAAAGATTTAATAAAAATGGAAAAATTTTATTACGAGACTATAAAACAAGATAGCAAAACGGGCGCGCGTGCAGGTATACTTCACACGCCGCACGGCGACATAGAAACGCCTACTTATATGCCCGTAGGCACGCAAGCGACTGTTAAAGGCGTTATGCCACGCGATTTAAAGGAAGCAAAATCTCAAATAATACTTGCAAACACTTATCACTTGTATATGCGCCCCGGCGACGAACTAGTGCGTGATGCGGGTGGATTACATAAGTTTATGGCGTGGGATAGACCTATACTTACCGATAGTGGTGGGTTTCAAGTTTTTTCGCTTGCTAAACTTAACAAAATTAAAGACGACGGCGTTTATTTTAACTCTCACGTCGACGGCAGTTTGCATTTTATTACACCAGAAAAGGCGATTGATATAGAAAATAATCTCGGCGCGGATATTATTATGGCGTTTGATCAATGTTCGCCTTACGGTGCGGATTACGCGGAATCCAAGATAGCAATGGAACGCACTCTTAAATGGCTTGACAGGTGCTATAATCACCACAAAAACGATAACCAAGCGCTTTTTCCGATAGTACAAGGCAATATGTTCAAAGATTTAAGGGCAATAAGTTTAAAAGAAACTATTCCTTATGCTAAATACGGCATTGCAATCGGTGGATTATCGGTAGGCGAACCTAAAAATATAATGTACGATATTATGGATTTTATGCTCGATTTTTATCCGACTAACATTCCCCGTTATCTAATGGGCGTAGGCAGTCCCGATTGCCTTATTGAAGGCGTTCGTAGGGGCATTGATATGTTCGACTGTGTGCTTGCTACTCGCGTTGGTAGAAACGGAACGGCGTTAACTTCAAACGGTAAAGTAGTCGTTAGAAACGGGGCGTATAGGGAAGATTTTACGCCACTTGACCCAGAGTGCGACTGTTACGCTTGTAAAAATTACACGAAGGCGTACTTGCGCCATATGATTAACGTGGGCGAAATGATGGGCGGTATGATGATAAGTTTACATAATATAACTTATCTAAACGGACTTATGCGCAAAGTTAGGGAAGCCATTTTACAAGATGCGTTTACCGAGTTTGCCGAAGAATTTTATAGAAAAACAGGCGATACTTATCCAAGATTTTAACGCGGATTAGGTCGAAAATTAAAAACAGTATAAATTTGCTTGATTTTATCGGGCAAAAAAGATAAAATATAAAAAGAAAAGTGGTAAACACTTAGAAAAGGAGATTTTAATTATGTTACTTTGGAACTTACTTGCTGATGCTGGTAGCGGTTCAACCGAAGGCGCAAACGGTGGCAGCAGCCCACTTGGAACGTACATCATTATGGGCGTTTTGCTTTTAGCAATTATCGGACTTTTTATTTGGCAATCAAGAACTAACAAGAAAAAGCAAAAAGAAGCGCAAGATATGGTTAACTCATTGAAAATAGGCGACAGGGTTAAAACTATCGGCGGAATTTGCGGTTTCGTTGCGCAAATAAACGACGCTGAAAATACTTTCGTTTTGGAAACTGGTTTGGAAGAAAACAAATGCTTAATCAAATTTGATAAAGGCGCAATTTACCAAACTGCACCTGCGCAAGGAAATGCGGTTGCCGCGCCCGTAGAGCAAAAGGTTGAAGAAAAACCTGCAACCGAAACCGCTTCTAACGAAGAAAAGAAAGAAGAAGCGCCTGCAAAAAAGACTACTAGAAAAAAGAAGACCGAAGAAAGTAAATAATATTAAGTCATAGAATTTTTACCCCCTGCATACTATTTAAATGAAATAGCGCAGGGGGTTTTTTATGGAAAAAAGTGAAAACGGTGGTTTTTTGTCGGTTGTAAAAGGGGTAGGCACAGCCGTGATAGTTACGCTAGTGGGGGTGCTTATATTTGCCGCCGTGGTAAAGATTGCCGCTCTTAATACTAGCGTTATAAAAGCCGTTAATCAATTTATTAAAATACTTTCGGTGTTTTTGGGCGTAAGCGTTTCCGTGCGCGGTAAAATGGGTTTAATAAAAGGACTGGCGATAGGCGTTGTGTCTACGGTGGTTACGTATTTGTTGTTTGCGTTAATCGGTGGCGAAATATCGTTTGGAACGCCGTTTTTTATAGACCTTTTATTTGGATTAATCGTGGGTGCGATATCGGGTGTAATCGTCGTTAACGTAAGAAAAGATTAGAAAAAACCTACACGGAATTTCCGTGTAGGTTTTTTAATCTAAATTCATTTCTGCGTAAAGCATTAGCATACTGACAGCGGTTATTGCTGCGGTTTCGGTGCGCAATATTCTTTTTCCCAAAGATACTGTTTTAGCGTTTAGCACTTTTGCTAATTCTATCTCGTTGTCAGAAAATCCGCCTTCCGGACCTATAAGAACGCCTACGCTCATACCGCTTTTTATAGATTGTAAAGTTTCTTTGGTCGCTTGCATACCTTTTGCGTTTTCGTATGGTATAATAAACAAGTCTAAATCTCTTATTTTTTCAAGCATTTGTTTATAACTTAAAACGCTTTCAACTTTTGGAATATTAGTGCGCTTGCTCTGTTTTGCTGCGCTTTCCGCAATAGCCTGCCAGCGCGCAGTTTTGCCGTCTTTTTTCTTTCCGTCTAGTTTAACTACGCAACGCTCCATCTCAACGGGGGTTATGCTTTCAACCCCTAATTCTACCGTTTTTTGGATTATCAGTTCAAGTTTATCACTTTTGGGTAAGCCTTGGAAAAGATGTATTTTGACGGGTAGCGACGTATCTTGATAATTTTCTTTTATAATTTCAACCGTTACAGCGCTGTCGTCAATATCTTCTATTTTGCTTAAATGACTTGCGCCTAAAACGCTTATTAAAATTTCTTCGCCAACTTTTAATCTTAAAACGTTGGTTATGTGATTATAATCAGCGCCGGTAATTTTTGCTTTATTACCGTTTACGCTTTCTTTTGCAACAAAAAAATTATACATAATTCCTCTCGTTAAATCGCCCACTCACCGTCTTTAAATAGAACGAATTTACTGCCGTCCTTTTTAATACCGATTACCGATAAATCGGACGTGCCTATCATAAAATCAACGTGTTCAGCAGAGTCGTTTAAGCCCTTTTCTTTAAGTTCTTTTGGTGAAAGTTTGTCGCCGTTTTTGACGGTAGTTGGGTACGCTTTGCCGATAGCAAGGTGGCAACTTGCGTTTTCGTCAAACAAAGTATTGTAAAAAAGAATTCCACTTTTTGCTATCGGTGAATTTTTACCGATTAAAGCGACTTCGCCAAGACGCATAGTTCCGTCGTCTGTTTCTATTAAATGTTTTAACGTTTCGTAACCTTTTTCCGCGTTAAAATCAACAATTTTTCCCTTTTTAAAAGTTATTGTAAAACCGTCTATAATTTGACCGTTTTCACATAGTGGCATGGCGGATTTTAAAACGCCGTCTACTTTTAATCGGTGGGGTGCGGTAAACACTTCTTCGGTAGGCATATTCGCCACGAAGTATTTGCCGTCCTTTGCAATTTCTTTTGCAGAAAGCCAAAGGTGTTCGTCTGCAAGACCGACTTTTAAATTAGTTCCTAACGAGTTCTCAAAAATTAAATATTCAAAGCGAGCAGAGTTTAAAAAGTTTGCTCTGCGCTCTAACGTTTCAATATGCTTTTGCCACTCGCTAGTGGGGTCGGGGTAATCTAAACGCATAGTTTTTTCTATGGCTTCCGACAACGCTTCTTCGGGGTTTTTACTGTCGGGGAAAACTTGTTTTGCCCAAGCAAGAGTAGGTACTGAAACTACGCACCAACGCAGTCCGTTAGACATAACTTCGTCCGAAAACTTTTTTAACGCCTTAGCGCGCGCCTTTGCCGCTGCCGCTATTTTTTCGCTAGGTACGTCCTTAAACGCCGCAGGGTCGTCAGCCGCAACTGCAATATAGCAAAATCCATTTTTGACCAAATAGTTTTTACTGTCAACGTACCATTTGGGAACTTCGGTAAGCGCGTCAATATCGGCGTAAGTATATTTAATTTTATCTATAATTTCGTCGTGCCAACGTACTTGCACTATTTTAGCGCCTACTTTATACGCTTCTTCTGCAAGGGCGTGAGCAACTTCACGCTTTTCAACTGGGCAAATTATTTCAAGCCCTTGACCTTTTTGTAAGTTAACGCCTATTTTTAAAACTAGGCGAGCATATTCAGTTAAAGTTTTACCAGTAATCACTTTTTTACCTTCCGTTTATAACAGTTTAATATATTCTACACCGACCGTAGTGGTTTAGTCAAGCGGAAAATTGTCGAAAACGCGGTTATAATATATTATTAAATCATTAAAAAATCGCTTATTAAGCGAAAATATCTTGCACATATTGACATTTTTGTCTTTTTGTATTATACTTATAAATAATCAACTTATACGTTAAGTAATTTACGGAGAGATAATGAGTATTCTTGACAAAATTAGCGCGCCTTCGGACGTCAAACAACTCAATATTAAAGAACTCGAAGAGTTGGCGCAAAATCTCCGTAAAGAAATTTTAGATACTACCGCTAAAAATGGCGGTCATCTCGCTTCTAATTTAGGCATCGTCGAAACGACGGTTGCCCTTTATTATACTTTTAATTTCCCAAACGATAAACTTATTTTCGACGTAGGTCATCAATGTTACGCGCATAAATTGCTTTCTGGTAGAAAAGACGATTTTTCTACTATTCGTACGGACGGCGGTCTTTCGGGCTTTCCCGATAGGTCCGAGAGTGAATACGACGCGTTTGGTTCGGGACATGCAGGCACTTCTATTGCGGCAAGTCTTGGGTATTGCGCGGCAAGGGATAGCGCAGATGAAGATTATTTCGTAGTCAACGTCGTTGGCGACGGTGCGCTTACTAACGGACTTAATTTGGAAGCGCTTTCGGCATCTAATTCTAAACCAAAAAAATATATCGTTATTTTAAATGATAACGGTATGTCTATTTCTAGAAACAAGAACGGATTTTACCGTTTTATTTCTAAAAAGACTACTCGCAAAGGCTACGTTAAAAGCAAAAAACGGCTAGTCAAAATTTTTGGTAGGTCGTTTATAACTAAATTTTTAGTAGGTTTTAGAAATTTTATTAAGCGAGTATTTAATAAAAGCGATTACTTTGAAAAGCACGGCTTTAAGTACGTTGGGGTGGTTGATGGCAACGACGTTAAAGAACTTATCGACATCTTAAAAAGTGTTAAATACGCCGCGGACGAGCGCGCAATTTTCTTGCACGTTAAAACTACCAAAGGTAAGGGGTTTGAGCAAGCCGAAGAACACGCGGACGTTTATCACGGCGTTGGCGAAAATCTTACAAACGAAGTTGGCAGTTTTTCAGTCGCGCTTGGCAGTAAACTAAATTCTATGATTGAAAACGATAAAAAAATCGTTGCAATTACCGCTGGTATGAAAGACGGTACGGGACTTTCAATCGTTGAAGAAAAGAATAAAAAGAATTTTTACGACGTGGGTATTGCCGAAGAATTTGCCGTAACTTTTGCGGCGGGTATGGCGGCAGGTGGATTAAAACCCGTAGTTGCCGTTTATTCAACGTTCTTGCAACGCGCTTACGACCAAATATTGCACGACGTATGCTTGCAAAATTTACCCGTTATATTCTGCCTTGATAGGGCAGGGCTAGTTGGTAAAGACGGCAAAACACATCAAGGTGTTTTGATTTGAGTTATTTAACTCATATTCCTAATATAAATATTTTTGCGCCAACTACGGTTAGAGAACTTGGCGCGGTTTTAGATTACGCTGTAAAACTTTGCGCACCTTGCGCAATACGCTATCCTAAAAATGCGATGGAAGATAGATTATCGCCAGATATTTTAAGCCAGCCTTGGGAAACGATTAAAGAGGGCGAAGCGGTTACGCTAGTTGCGGTTGGACCTAAGATGACGGCGCTTGCGCTTAACGTTTCAAATAGGTTAGACGGAGTTGGCGTGATTAACGCGCGCACGGTAAAGCCACTTTGTAAAAGAACTTTGGAAAATATTAAAAATACCGCAGTTATTACTTTGGAAGAAAACAGCGTTATAGGTGGGTTTGGCGCGTTGGTTAGTAAATATTATCGAGAAAACGGCTATGAAACGAAAATCGTTAATTTGGGTGTAAAAGACGAATTTGTTTTGCACGGCAGTATTGAAAAACAACTTGAAATGAACGGGTTAACGGAAGAAAATATTGAAAAAGTTATAAAAAGCATCGTTATGCTTAAAAATATAAATACGGAAAAACGTTGAGGGTAAAATGAATAGAAACTTAAAAACGGTTATACTTTTAATTTTTGACTGCATTTGTTATATTGCGGCTTACGTTTTGTCTATTTTGTTATTGCGACGTGATTTAACGTCAAGTTTAGACGAATCGTGGGCGTTTATGGTTATAGGCGTAATTCTTTTTGTGTCGCTTAATTTTGGACTTAAAATTTATTCGATATTACTACATTACGCGGGTTTTTCGGATATGATAAGAATAGTTTGTGTAACTTCGGTTATGGGTGTATACAACGTTCTTACGTCAACTATAAGCGGTAAACTCGTTAAAGAATGGGCGCTTATCGTTACGGTTATGATTTTCTTTACCACGATTATAAGTAGGTTTTGGTATAGATTATACGACGCGCTTAAAAATGCTGGCAAATGGCGCAAGATGAGTAAAGAAGAAAAGCGCGTTATGATTATCGGTGCTGGTAGCGCAGGCGATATGTTGATACGCGAAATGAAAACTTCCGAAAAGTATAATATGCGCCCCGTGTGCGTTCTCGACGACGACCCCGATAAAATTAACCGTTATATAAACGGGATTAAGGTTTGCGGGAACACGCAAGACGTGGTCAAATATGCGGAAAAATACGGCGTATCCGATATTATAATCGCTATGCCAAGCGCAAGCAAAAAAGATATTAGTCGCATTGCTAACGAGTGTCAAAAAACGAAGTGCAAAGTACAAATTATTCCTGGTATATATCAACTGACAACCGGTCAAGTTTCCGTTTCCGACGTTAAGCCTGTAAGTATTACGGACTTGCTCGGACGCGAGCAAGTCAAGGTTAACCTTGACGAGATAATGGGCTATATTGAAGGCAAAGTCGTTATGGTAACGGGTGGCGGTGGCTCGATAGGTAGTGAACTATGCCGTCAAATATCAACTCATAATCCTAAAATGCTTATCATTTTAGATATATATGAAAATAATGCTTACGATATTCAACAAGAACTAATAAGGAAAATTCCCAACCTAAATCTTTTAGTTTTGATTGCAAGCGTTCGCGATCAAAAGAAGATTGACGACGTATTTAAAAAGTATAAACCGAAAATCGTTTTCCACGCAGCGGCACACAAGCACGTTCCGCTTATGGAAACAAGTCCTAACGAAGCGGTTAAAAACAACGTCGGCGGTACTCTTAACGTTGCGGAAGCGGCAGGGAAATACGGCGTTGAAAGGTTTATCTTAATATCTACCGATAAGGCGGTTAACCCCACAAACATAATGGGCGCAACTAAACGTATTTGCGAAATGATTATTCAGACTATGAATAAAAAATACGATACCGAATACGTTGCCGTGCGTTTTGGTAACGTGTTAGGTTCAAACGGATCAGTTATCCCACTATTTAAGCGTCAAATATTAGAAGGTGGACCGATTACCGTTACGCACAAAGATATCGTTCGCTACTTTATGACTATACCCGAAGCGGTAAGTTTGGTTTTACAAGCGGGGGCGTACGCAAAGGGCGGTGAGATATTCGTTCTCGATATGGGCGAACAAGTCAAAATTTACGATTTGGCAATTAATATGATTAAACTTTCGGGATTTGAACCGTTTACTGATATTGATATTAAGGTAACGGGATTGCGCCCTGGTGAAAAACTTTACGAAGAACGCTTGATGGCAGAAGAAGGACTTAAAAAGACCGAAAATGAAAAAATTTCCATAGGCAAGCCTTTGGAAATTGATTCGGAAAATTTGTTCGTTAAATTAAAAGAAATGTTAGACGAAGCGCACGGTGAAACTGAACAAATGAAAGATATCGTTCACGACCTTGTGCCGACTTACGTCATTGATAGGCGCAGTTAAAACGCTTTATATTTGAAATCTTTTTTAGTTAAAGGCAACGGTTCGTTGTCTTTTTCTTTATTACTTTTTTCCGTCGTTAATAGCAAGAGCGTTGAGAAAAGTAAGATGGGCATTAATTGAAACTCTTCGTGGCTAATCATTCCGTAAATTTGATACATTGTAAAAGATAAAAATACGGTTACGTTAAACATTGAATTTTTATGAAGAATAATTTTATAGCGCGCAATATAATAGATTATATACATTGCAAGACCAAATAGTCCCATCGTTCCTAAAATATGGAAGAAGGTCGAATGGAAACTCAACATATAGACTATAAACGTTTCAACGTCGGGTGAGTTTATCAAAGACGCATCCATATAACCTAAACTTGCACCAAATACTGGGTATTTTGAAAACAATTCAAGCGCTCGTTTATATAATGCCGTGCGGTTGTTGTCAGTTTTAACTTTATTTAGATATTTTAAAATAATCGCTTCTAAATTATGATTGATAGAATAAATAAGTACTACTGCTAATGCAAAAAAACAAATAACAAGCGCTATTTTAATAAATATTTTCCTATGCCATTCGTCGGTTTTTTTGTATCCTAGGACTGCAAGAACAGGAATGAAGGCAACGGCAAGCGCCAAAACACCGTCGCTGTGAGAAAAGAAAATTGCCAAATAAATTAAAAATAAAACAACGGCGTAAGGTATGAATTCTTTTCTTGTGCAAATAAAATACCAACAAGTGGGTATTGTCATTAAAAGGGCGGTTGCCGTAATATTGATGTTACCAAAACCCATATCAAATTTGTACATTATTCCTATAAAGTTATAATATTCATGTATAAGCATTTCTACTGATAACATTGCGCCGACAACTAACAATAAATATAAAATATGTTCTTTATAATTAAAGTTTTCGGGTGGACAAGAATAGTTAGTGAAAAATATATAAATGAATAAAACCGCAGGACCTACTGATAGGGCAGACGTTATACCGTTAAAATAAACGTTCATATATTCTGAAAAAAGTCCACCACATAATAGCGCCGAAGATACAAGACAAATCGGCACGAATAGTTTTCCGAATACGAACTTTTTAATAGGATATAAAATAAAATGCGCTATCAAACTAACTACTACTAGTCCTATAAAAACAAAAACTATCGGATTAGAAAATAGTGTAAAGTTTGAAAGAGACATTAGTATCATCATAGGTAACGGCATAAACGGCGTAAGATCTCTAAAAATCAAAAGGGTTGCCGACGCAAGAAGCGTAAAAAATATTAATCCAGCAAGCGGAATTTGAGCGGCATAGAAAAAAGCCGTGAACATAGCGACGTAAACGGGGTAATACTTGCCGTAAAAAAAGTCGGTAAGTAGTGAAATAATGCGCTGATTGTTAATTATAGATTTATCAAAAGTTTTAAACATATTGATATTATACTATAAAAAAGTTATAAATTCAAGCAATCGCAGTTATAAAATTTTTAATTCACTTTACACGTTGTATAAAGTATGTTAAAATTAACTGGTAAATTTTAACAAGGACAAAAGAAAAATGAAAAAGCGCTATAAGGAAATTGAAATAAACTTTATTTATTTGGAAAAAGACGTGATTATGAAAAGCGATAAAAACGCTCTTTTTGACAACGTTGTGGAGGATCCGTTTATCTAATGAAAAAGTTTATTATATCTTTAATTTCCTTGCTTGTTAGTTTTACGTTTATTTTCGTTACCGTTCCAAGTGTTGCCGTTGCTGATAGCAGCACGATAGTTGAAATCCCTAACTCTGGGTTTGAAGAAACTAAACCTTCTGGAAAATATACAATACCGACAAAATGGACTTTTAAAAATTCAATTATATATATGACTAGTAACGTAGAAAGTCCGTCTTATAACGGTAAATGTGTTTGCGTTGCAAAAGGTTGTTCGGAATTTATATTTTCTTCTGCAAACGAAGATATGATTATGGAAGTTATAGGCGGTAAAGAATACACTTTCGGATATTACTGTTTGGCGGATAGCGGTGTCGTTACAGCGTCAATTACTGTTGACACGTTTGATATAGAGAGTGAAAAAGTAGATAGTAACGTTCAAACTTACGAAATAGAAAATTCAGGAGTTTGGCAAAACGTTTTTGTTACTTTTACGGCAAAAGAAAATGCGGTAACGGCTATACTAACTCTTACCGTGAACGCAAAAAGTTCGGCATGTTACGTTGATGAAGTTTACGGGTATTATAATGAAGCGGGTGCGGCGGTTACCACCTTTACGGGTGCTTCTTTGCGACTTGCGCTAGATAGCCCTGGCATAAGATTTGCAGGTAGCGTCAATAAAGATGTTTACGACGAATACGTTAAAAACTATACGGAAGTTAGCGCAGGCATTTTAATTACGTTAGAAGAATATTTGACGGGTAAAACTGATTTTACCGTGGACGCGTTAGGGGATAATCCGTACGTTGAAATAACTGCTGAAAAGTGGTTTAATCAACCCACGTTAGATACTGACGGATATTCCGGGTTTTATTGTGCAATAATAAAAATTAATCAAAAGAACAGAGATAATCGGTACTGTGCGCGTTCTTACGTTAAGTATAAAGACGGCGAGAAGTTTAAGTACGTTTACGGGAATTTTAGTTTAGCGGATAACGCGCGTTCGGTAAAAGAAACGGCGGCACTCGCTATGGACGAGA
>JAFVTK010000021.1 GCA_017503265.1 Clostridia bacterium
ATTGCGCCTGCTCTTGAACGTCTCTTATCACCCTTTCTTTGCGGACCGTCGAGAATCATTTGGTCGCCGGTGTAAGCGTGAACGGTGGTCATGATACCGCTTTGGATAGGAGCGTAATCGTTAAGAGCCTTAGCCATAGGAGCAAGACAGTTGGTGGTGCAAGATGCAGCAGAAATGATCTTGTCGTCAGCAGTTAAGGTCTTGTGGTTTACGTTGTAAACGATAGTGGGAAGGTCGTTACCTGCGGGAGCAGAAATAACAACTTTTTTAGCACCTGCAACGATATGTGCTTGTGCTTTTTCTTTGCTGGTGTAAAAACCAGTGCATTCTAATACAACGTCAACGTCGTATTGAGCCCAGGGGCATTCAGCAGCGTTAGCACATTTAGAAATTTTGATTTCTTTTCCGTCAACGATGATAGAATCTTCGGTAGATTCAACGGTATGACCTTGCGCAACGTAATTACCCTGCATAGTGTCGTATTTGAGAAGATGAGCGAGCATTTCAGGGCTGGTGAGGTCGTTGATAGCAACTACTTCATAACCTTCTGCGCCGAACATTTGTCTGAACGCAAGACGGCCGATACGACCGAAACCGTTAATTGCAACTTTTGTTACTTTTGACATTTTTATGTCCTCCAAATATATGTTTTTTCTAAAATTTTTCAAATTTCGTCTTATACATTATATCGCCAAAAACCCTTTAAGTCAATCGTTTTTCAGCGTTATTTTAAATTTTCGGGGTTTAAGCATTGTAAATCGTCGGGAACGAACAATCCGTCTTTTCTGATAAGTTCTCCGTCGAGATAAATTTCACCGCCACCGTACTCTTTTGTTTGTATTTGAACCAAATCCCAATGCACAGCGGAAACGTTGCCGTTAAACGCGTCATCGTAGCATGCGCCTGGTGTAAAATGTATTGACCCAGAAATTTTTTCGTCAAATAGAATATCCCCCATCGGATTAATAATATACGGGTTAATTCCAAAAGCAAATTCGCCGACGTATCTTGCGCCTTCGTCAGTATCAAAAATAGCGTTTGCTTTTTCGCTGTCGTTGGCGGTTGCTTTAATTATCTTACCGTCTTTAAATGTAAGCGAAACGTTTTCAAACTTAAATCCGTTTTCAACCGACGGCGCATTGTAAGTTATAACGCCGTTAACGCTGTCTTTAACGGGAGCGGTGTAAATTTCCCCGTCGGGAATATTGCGCCTACCAGAACACTTATTACTGCCGATACCTTTAATAGAAAACGTAAGGTCGGTGTCTTTGGCAATTATATGAACCTTATCGGCTTTATTAAGCCTTGCAGCAAGCGCGTCCATAGCCTTGTCCATT
Organism: Clostridia bacterium; assembly: GCA_017503265.1. GTDB lineage: Bacteria > Bacillota > Clostridia > Christensenellales > Borkfalkiaceae > UBA1259. The sequence goes on from JAFVTK010000021.1 coordinate 1,338, forward strand.
TTAGAATAATCAAGATTGCAAACCTTGAAATAAAAATCTTCAAAAGCATCCGTGCTCATACCCGCTTGTTGCGCCATACCTTGGTTGGGGTAACGTAAAACCACCCACTTGGTCTTTTTAACGCGCAACTCGTGGTGAACAGGGTGCGAATAAAACTCGCTGTCAATTTGCAAATTCTTTTCAGGAACGTCAGAAAGTTCGTTACAATTTTCCCCGCCACGAATACCTATATAAGCGTCCATTTCCGCCATACGGTAGCCGTCGTATTTAGCGCGGAGTTTAGCGCGCTGTTCGGTTTCGCCAAGCATAAGTTCACGCGTAACGCGATTATCGTAAAGTTCTACGAACGGAATAGCGCCCACTTTATAAGTTTCGCGAATCAACGCGTTGACTAACATATAATCAATGCCCTTCGCTTCGATAAGCACTTTTTCACCCTTTTTAAGGTCGCACGAATAGTTAATCAAAACTTCCGCTAATTTATTTATTCTTAAATCTTGCATAATGCACCTGCCTAAAAGTAATATATCAGTTTTATTATACTACCTAAATTCTTTTTTATAAAGTATTTTTGATATAATTTGAAATTTATTTGATTATTTGACAAAAAAATGATATTATATTAATTGTGCAAAGACGGGCTGATTAAAAGTCCTAAATTAAATATTGCAAAAAAATTATAATTATATATTATTTGGAGGCTATTATTATGGCATTAGTAAACTCAAAGAAAATGTTTGAAATGGCTTATAAGAACGGCTATGCTATCGGCGCTTTCAACGTTAACAACATGGAAATCGTTCAAGGCATCACCGAAGCGTGCAAAGAAGAAAACGCTCCCGTTATCTTACAAGTCAGCAAAGGCGCAAGGGCTTACGCTAACCACACCTACCTTGTAAAACTCGTTGAAGCGGCTGTTAAAGAATGCCCTGAAATTCCGATCGTTTTACACCTTGACCACGGTCCTGATTTTGAAACCTGTAAGGCTTGTATCGACGGCGGTTTTACTTCGGTTATGATCGACGGAAGCCATCTTCCTTTTGAAGAAAATATCGCGCTCACCAAAAAAGTAGTTGATTACGCTCACGAACGCGGTGTTACCGTTGAAGGCGAACTCGGTACTTTGGCTGGTATTGAAGACGACGTTAAAGTTGAACACGGTGCAGAAAGTTACACCAAACCCGAAGAAGTTATTGAATTCGTAACCCGTACGGGCGTTGACAGTTTGGCAATCGCAATCGGAACTAGCCACGGTGCATATAAGTTCAAACCCGAACAATGCACCAGAAACGAACAAGGTATTCTCGTTCCCCCGGCACTCCGTTTCGATATTTTAGAAGAAGTTTCCAAGAAACTCCCTGGCTTCCCCATCGTTTTACACGGCTCTTCTTCTGTTCCCCAAGATTACGTTAAAATGGTAAACGAAAACGGCGGTAAGATGCCTGACGCTATCGGCGTTCCCGAAGAACAACTCCGCAAAGCAGCAGCGCTCTCCGTTTGCAAAATCAATATCGACTCTGACCTTCGTCTTGCAATGACTGGTACTATCCGTCAATTCTTCAACGAAAAACCCGACAAGTTCGACCCCAGAGAATATTTGAAACCTGCACGCGCAAACATCAAAGAAATCGTTAGACATAAACTTAAAAACGTTCTCGGTTGCGCAGGCAAAGCAGACGAATGCAAATAATTTTATTTAGCAATAAAAAATCCTTAACCGCTTTGGTTAAGGATTTTTTTCTACCCATAACTCATTATATGGTAATTTTGTATAGTTTAAAATTCTTAAAACACCGTCCAACCTACAATGCTTACATTGCCCCGTTAAAAACTTTTCAAGCGTAGAATAAGAAATTTTACACTCTTTACAAAATTGCGTTTTAGATAACCCCTTTTCTTTCAAAAAAGTTATTAACCTTTCTTCATTTAGTTTTATCATATTAACTACTCCTTTTTGGAGTATTATATACTCTAAAATAGAGTATGTCAAGTATTTTACTCTATTTTGTAGTAAAATATATAATATGTATGGTCAAAGAATAAAAGAATTAAGAACAAATCAAAAATTATCGCAAACAGAACTCGCTAAACTTATAGGAGTATCACAAAAAAATATAAGTAAATACGAACTTGAAAAATTAGATTTAAGTACGGATATACTTATAAAACTTTGCGAAATCTTTCAAACGTCTGCTGATTATATTCTTGGTATTGAAAAATAA